>JBAHZX010000110.1:0-5317 GCA_037132815.1 Shewanella sp. | reverse complement strand
AAGTTACTGACGCACAAGATTATCTTGTAGGCTTCAGTGATTATTGGGCATTAAACTGCTGGCCGTTAACATTTGTGGAGTCATCGCCCATTAGGTAAAGGTATGTCGCCATGATCTCTTTCGGCTCTTTGAGACGGCTTGGATTTTCAGCTGGGTATGCGTTAGCCCGCATTCCTGTGCGAGTTGCACCAGGATTGATACTGTTGACTCTCAAGCTTGAACCTTCATATTCATCGGCTATTGATTGCATCATGCCTTCAGTTGCAAATTTAGAGATGGCATATTCGCCCCAGAATGCACGCCCCTGACGTCCGACACTGCTTGAGGTAAACACCAACGATGCTTTTGGTGCCTTTTTCATGATGGGTAAGAGAGCCTTGGTCATCATTATTTCGGCAATAACATTGACCTGCATAATCTCTTTCACCGAATCCATTGAAATATGCTCAAATGGACCTAATACACCTAGCATGCTTGCATTATGCAGGGCGCCATCAAGGTGGCCAAACTGCTCTTCGATGGTTTGTGCCATATCGATATAGTTTTGTTCACTAGCGCCTTTTAGGTCTAAAGGTACAATGGCAGGTTTAGGGTGGCCAGCTTGTTCTATCTGATCATACACGGCTTCTAATTTTTTCACTGTCTTTCCTAGCAAAATGACCGTGGCCCCGTGTTGTGCAAAACAGATGGCCGCCGCGCGTCCAATCCCGTCACCAGCGCCTGTTACGAGTATTGTTTTATTAATAAGTAGATCTTTTGCAGCTTGATATTCCAACATGAGTTTATATTTCCTGTCGACGGAAAGCCCGCCAGCTCTAGAGTCAATGATATGATAAACGGTTGTTTAAAACAAATGATTAACATTGTAGCCTGTATTCATGAATCATATGTAATAAAAATGTAGCTAAGTCTATAATTTTACGTTAACTTAAGTTTTGGTAAGGATTGGTGAAATTCCTACTTTGGTCATTATTTTTTGTCTATTGTGACCAGTTTTTTTTGGGAAAACAAAAATTATTACAACTAGATTTGGGGAACAAAAGATGAAAAGACTCTTTTTGGGTGTTGCAATTGCATCTGTGCTAGGACTCACGGCTTGTAGTGAAGATAGTGTTGATGAGTTAAAAGATAAGGTTGAGTCTCTGATCCCTGAGTCTCATATGGTATTTGACCCTGCTAATGGCAAACTTCCATTACCAAATGACTTGCTGTTTAGCGGTACTTTAGATGGCACGATTAATATTCCTGGCGAAGCGATCGATGGCTCCAGCGATTATACTGACCCTTCGATGGCATTGGGGGCACTAGATGGTTGGTCGACTACCGCACTTATCTCAATTACCGTTGATCTAGCAACGGATAATGATGGAACTATACTCAGTCTAGACAGTGTATCAGTCTTTCAACCAGGTGCCGTTAGAGTATTTGAGGCTACCGTTGGGGGCCCGTTGTCATCAGATCCTGAATGCCAATCAAGTGCATCTGTATCTGCATGTAAAGTTGGTGACGAGCTGATGTTTGGTGTCGACTTTGTTTCCAAAGGCTCAGGTAATACCATTGCCATTGTGCCCTTAAAGCCCCTTAAGGCCAGTCAATCATATATTTTTGTAACGACAGATTTAATACTGGATTCAGCGGGTCGCTCTATCGCGCCGTCGGCCACATACGGTCTACTCAAACTTGATATCGACATTTATCCACTTGAAACTGAAGATCAACTGATGCTACAGGCATTGGTTAATAGCTACGAGAAAGGAATCGCTGCTGCACATGGAGTGGATGCCGAGACTATTAGCTATGCGGGTCTGTTTACGACTCAGTCGGTCCCTGATATATATGAAACACTCAAACTGTTGATGGTTCAGCCTGATTCTCCCTATGCGCCAACGTTCTCTAAAGCCCCTGCATCGCTCGGGTATACCGTAGCCACGGCTACTGGTCTAACAGAAGATGATGGTACTGCTTTTGTATTAGCAGACATGGCCAATATGTATACTGCTGAATTAACTCTGCCTATTTTCGGTGATTGCTCTTCAGAGGGCTGTTTAGACGCCGATTTTCAGGCGACAATAAATGGCAGTTGGAAGGCTCTGGGTGATAGCCCCGTTTCGGTGTTATTGGCACTCGAAGCCGGTACCATGAGTTTGGAAAACTATGGCATGCAAGCTGCTGCATATGATATCAATCCTACACTTGGGCTAGAAACCCCAGCTTTACTCGTTGGAAAAACCTGGTTACTCGATGATGGTACCGCGGCCGATAAGGCAAAACATCTGACTAAGTTTAACCCTATTCCAGCCATTAAAGGCTATGAAAAAATTCCGGTATTTATAACCTTACCCGATGCAGCTAAGCTTCAGGCTTTCAATGAAGCTCAAGATATCCCCTTTGTTGCACCTTCAGATGGTTGGCCGACTAATATCGCCCTGCATGGTTTGGGTGGAGGCAAAGAGGCTGCGATGACGTTCGCTGGTACGTACGCGGCTATGGGTATCGCTACTGTAGCGATCGATCATCCATTACACGGCGCACGTTCATTCGATGCTAATGGTGATGGTGTTTACGAAGTGTCGGCTTCTGCACCTGAGTTTGGTGATGCGATAGGGCAGCCTGACGCTTTTGTGAACGGTAATCCTTTGGTCTTTATCAATATAGCCAGTACCTTGACTGTGCGTGATAATTTCCGTCAGAGTGTTGTTGATCATCTTGGTTTACGCTTGGCATTGACAGGCCTATATATGCAGCTAGCTCAGTTGGAGCAAGCTCAGGTTTTCGATATTAGCAAGATCAGTTCCCAAGGCTTAAGTCTTGGTGGAATTGTTAATACTAACTTCTCTACCTATGCCAGTACAGGACTGACTGACCCATCATCGGGAGTGGTATATCCTAATGCTTACGCTCTGACTGCGGCTTCATTAGTCGCCCCTTCTGGTGGATTTGCAGGTACCTTCATCGGATCAGAGACTTTCGGCCCAATGTTGTTTGATAACATTGTTACGACAGATACTTTCCAAGCGCTTGTAGATGAAGCCAATACTGCTGGATATGAACCGGATACGGCAGAATATGCTGCGCTTGTTCAAGTTGTTTATGAAGCTTTCTTACCTACATTTGCCTTTGCGGTTCAGACTGCTGTAGATAGCGCCGATCCTATCAATCATGCAGAAATGCTAAAGTCGACTCAACTACCATTGCATTTGATTGAAATTGTGGGTGACGGCACCGATGAGAATATGTCTGATCAGGTATTGCCTAACCTTGTTGATGGTTATCCTACTGCAGGTACAGAGCCGCTTATTATTGCATTGAGTTTAGATTGTGTTAATACAACGACAGAAAGTTCTGGGGCCGTGCGTTTTGTTGAAGGTCATCACAGTTCTTTAATAGATTCAACGGGAACCGATGTGACTATTGAAATGCAGCGACAAGTTGCTACATTTGCTCTCACGGCGAATCAAGGCTCTGCGACTATCTTAGTTGAGAATAGCGATATTCTTCAGCCTTGTGGTTAGTATTATTTAACCAGTAGTATTTTAAAGCCCAGCCAATGCTGGGTTTTTATTGGTTGCCTACTTCTGTGTTGAATTATGTTGGCAAAAATAGTGCCTCGTTGACCACGTTATAATACCGATTGGCATTATTGAGCTGATGACTGATAGAATAAGCGTAATTTTTTATTCAAGATAAAATAACTCGGAGTATGCCTTGGAATTTTTGTACCAGTATGGATTGTTTTTTGCTAAAACGATCACTGTCGTGATATCGATTATCGCTGTCATTCTGTTTGTGCTCGCTTCTACGGTGAAGCCAAAAGGGGAGAAAGGAGAGTTATTGCTGATAAACCTTTCTGAGGATCTCAAAAACCTTAAGTATGATCTTAAAGAGGAATTACTGACTAAAAAACAGTTTAAGGCCTATGAAAAGCAGCTAAAAGCGGATGAGAAAGCCAAAGATAAAGCCGACAAAGAGCAAGATGAAGAGACATTAGAGCCGAAAGTGTTTGTCGTCGACTTTAAGGGCAGCATAGATGCCAGTGAAGTGGCTTCTTTACGTGAAGAGGTCAGTGCCATTTTGGCCATTGCTGAGAAGGGAGATGAAGTGATTGTCAATGTCGAGAGTGGCGGCGGTATGGTGCATGGCTATGGTTTAGCGTCGAGTCAGCTGGATCGTTTACGCCAGGCGGATATACACTTGACCATTTGTGTCGACAAGGTTGCAGCTAGTGGCGGTTACATGATGGCTTGTGTGGCAAATAAAATATATGCAGCTCCATTTGCTATTGTTGGCTCGATTGGGGTTGTAGCGCAAATACCTAACTTTAATAAACTGCTTAAGAAACATGATATTGATTATGAGCAGCATACCGCAGGTGATTTTAAGCGTACTTTGACCTTATTTGGTGAAAATACCGACGAGGGACGAGCAAAGTTTCAGACTGAGCTTGAAGAAACTCATGTGCTATTTAAACAGTTTATTGCTAAATACCGTCCTGAATTAGATCTTGATAAAGTGGCCACTGGTGAACATTGGTATGGTCAACAGGCCATCGAGTTGGGTCTTATCGATGCCATATCTACCAGTGATGATGTAGTGATGCAACTGGCTAAAGAGAGAACGGTGTTCAAGGTGCGTTATCAGTTGAAGAAAAAATTGGCCGATAAACTTGCCCATGGAGCATCACTTTCATTTAACGCCGTGTTCAACAAATTGGCCGAAAAAAATCAGCACTTAAACTAGTGGGTGTTTTCTTATGTATCCGTCTGGCGAACTACACCTAGCTTTATTTTACATTTCACGGTGGCAAGTACTCCAGATGGTCGGGCTTGAGTGACAATTGCTCAAGGCAGTGCATAGAATAGTCGAACGCTGTCAGGCCATTTGCCTTGGCTGTTTTTATTATGCTGTATAGTGTAGCCTTGGCATTCGCACCATTTACCGTGTTTGCAAATAGCCAGTCTTTGCGGCCAATAACAAACTGCTTTATCGCTCGTCCGGCACGATTGTTGTCGATGTTTAGCTTGCCTGTAGTGGCATAGTGGTTAAAATCAGGGGAAATATAAGGTCATTAATAAACATGCTTATGTACCTCACTCAGTACGAATGCACAGGTGCGTGATTTATTGCTAGCTTTAACAGTCTATTAGGGATTTATTTTTCCATTTTTCTTCGGTTAAACCGATAACAGAACTCATCAAGGTATTCTTGAAGGTATTTTCCCGAAACTCCATGAAATGTGCCGAGTAAAAATGCTTTTAAGTTACCTATTGCAATATGAACCCAAGGCAGCCATTCATCAACCAACTCACTCGGTGTAACC
>JBAHZX010000080.1:0-20345 GCA_037132815.1 Shewanella sp. | reverse complement strand
TGAAGCAATTTCGAATAACTCAACACCTGTGAGTGCCCACACAGATTTCTTGTTTTGAATTGTTAAAGAGCGTTTGCATCAATCTTGCAGATGCAGCCGTAACGCTAGGTCATTGGCTTGGGTGGCGTATTTTACGCTTTCCTTGGGTGGCGTCAAGGGCTTTTAAAAAATAGTTTTAAACGCTTACTTGTCACCCTGACTAGGCCCCACTATTCGTTTAAAAAAACGGGTTCGCCGTGTCAGTGGATGCGCATTATAGGGACATTAGCCCAGAGAGCAAGGGCTATTTTAGATAAAACTGACATATTTAAATTGCAGATATTTAAGCACAGCCTATTCACTAGTTACCCCCAGACTTATTCACAATAAGATTAAGGTGTGCTCAAAACATAAGCTCAGAACAAGTTATTGGCTATACTGGGTCTTGATGTATGATGACCTCCGCATTACAAAACACCTCTCTTATTCTCACTTCCGTCTTTTCAGCTATAGCATGCGCATCCCTCAAACTAAGGGAGCCATCCAATTCTAAATGGCACTGAATAAATGTTGTCTTACCAGACTCACGAGTTCTTAGGTCGTGGATACCTTTAACTTGTGGGTCTTCTTGAACCAACTTGATTATCTTTAATCGAGTTTCGTCGTCTAGCTCCCTATCGAGTAGAGTCTGAATTGAACGATAACCTAAGTGCAAAGCTTGTTGTCCTATAAAAATTGCAATAAGAATTGCAAACAAACCATCTGCCCACCACCAGCCATATTGTGAGAGCATTAATGCCACTAATACGGCTGCATTTAAGAATAAATCTGATTTATAGTGAAGTGCATCGGCTTCAATAATAGTGCTCGATGTCGCGACTAACGCTTTTTTCTGCAGAACAACTAAGGCAAACGTTAGGATGATCGCGACGATAGAAACCACAATACCCAACATGGCATGATGGACAGGCAAAGGGTTAATTAAGCGATCTCCACCATGAAATAATAGTAAGAAAGCTGAACCTAAAATAAATGCCGACTGTGCTAGTGCAGCTAATGGCTCAGCTTTACCGTGTCCATATCTATGATCTTGATCGGCTGGAACGATTGCATACCTGATTGCAACAAAATTAACAATCGAAGCAAGCGCGTCTGCAAAAGAGTCTATTAGAGACGCTAACATACTGGCAGAACCTGAATACATCCAAGCAGCCATTTTGATAACAATAAGAACCAAGGCAGTCGTGACAGCGGCGCGACTGGCTAGCTTGACCCAGATGTCATATTGGGAAGTTTGAGTCATGAGATCATATTTCTACTTTATATCTTATTAAGAATAGCAAGCAGTGGGAACCTATGACCTCAGTGTATATCAATTCAGCTTCAAAAACTGATGATTAATGCCTAGCTTTGCCTTTTGATTTTTTGTTTTTACGTGAATGGTTCTTTTCGAAGTTTTCTTTAAAGTTTTCCTGCTGTTCTGGAGTTAAAAGCAGATAAATTTTATTTTGCACTTTAAGCATATTTAATCTCTTATCCTCGCTACGCTCTTTCTTCTCCTGGATCAGCTCTTTAACTTTAGTTTCATCAAAATTTTCAGCAGTAATAAGACTTAGGAATTTTGCTTTTTCAGCCTGACGATCTTCCTTTGTAGGGAGATTATCTTTCATTAAGGACTTTACTTTAACTTTTTGCTCATCTGTTAGATCTAAGCCTTTAAACATCTTACGCATATCACCATGGTAAGACTTCGCCTCACTCTTCATATGATGCTGGCAATTTTTATGGCCATCTTCTGCATACACGGTGGTCCCCATAAGGGCGGTACTGGCTAGGATTGCAATTAATCCGGCTTTTAAAATATTCTTTTTCATATCAGTGACCTCTAATTTGTGGGTAAGTTATCTCACGTCATTCAACACAAACAAGTTTAGCGAGTTTAATGTAAGTTAGGGTTTATACATGGTAAATCACTGTAAATTTAATTCATGAACCTAGATTAGACTATTTTTAACATTCGCCACCGGTTCCATCTTTACTTAGACTTACACTGATAAACTGCAATTGACACCTAAAAAGGTATAATTACTTTGTTAGCATTTTGACTTAAGGTAAAAGCAAATATGAACCATCTATTATTAATAGACGATGATTTAGGGTTATCGGAGTTACTCGCACAACTTTTAGAATTAGAAGGTTTCAAGCTTACACTCGCCCATGATGGGCTAGCGGGCTTAGATCTGGCTCTAGAAAATGACTACGACTTGATTCTTCTCGATGTAATGCTACCTAAACTCAGCGGTTTTGAGGTGCTGAAATCTGTCAGGGCTATCAAACAGACCCCAATACTGATGCTCACCGCTCGTGGTGATGAGATCGATAGAGTTGTCGGCCTCGAGATAGGAGCTGATGATTATTTACCTAAACCTTTCAACGATAGAGAACTAGTTGCACGTATCAAGGCGATTATTCGACGTAGCCAAATTTCACCCAACGATAAACAACCTAGTGTTTATGATTACGGTGATATCAAGCTAGACCCAAGCCGTCAGGAAGTTTATTGTCAAGAACAGCTACTTATACTTACAGGAACTGAATTTGCTCTGCTATTTGAGATGGTTCAAAATTGCGGTGAATTAATTAGCAAAGAAACCCTCAGTGAAAAAGTACTCAATAAGAAGCTGATGCCATTCGATAGGAGCTTAGATATGCATCTATCGAATCTACGTAAAAAACTACCTGAGCGCATTGATGGCAGACCAAGAGTCAAGACGATTCGTGGTAAAGGCTACATTTGGCTACCTTAAATACTATGAGTAAACTTCCAAACCGTATTTTTATTAAATTACTGCTCAGTTTCTGGTTATGCAGTTCTTTGATCATAGCGATTGTGGTGCTACTACCGCTATTGCAGCAAAACCATGATAGAGCACCGCTTCCCCCCAACCTTGCAAAAATACTAGTTAAAACAGCCGCTCTTGTCAGCTCCAGATTGGAAGATGATCCCCAAGCGATTGACACCAATCGATTCAAACGACTCACCCATATCAGAGCTAAAAATAATAAGCCTGTTCGTTTTTATATTGTCGATCAACAAGGCAGAGTTATTAACTCACACAAGGTGTCTCGGGGATTACGACGGTTCATGCTGATGGTTGATGAGGTCGAGCGACCAATAACTCATCAATTTAAGAGTGAATTGATCTTTGGCCCCTATGAGTTCGATGTCAAAGGAGAAAAATACTCCATATATGGCAGATTATCCGATCACCATCCACGCCCTTGGTTCTTTTTCTTCACAGAAAATAAACTGGCAACACTGAGCCTAGCTATCATGCTCTCAGGGCTCTTGTGCGGCCTGCTCGCCTGGCATTTAGGAAAACCATTGCGCACATTGAGATTAAGCGCAGATGCACTGGCGGCCGGTGATTTAACTAGCCGTGTCGACAAAGCTACTACCGAGCGTAAAGATGAGATTGGTCAACTTGCTCTGGCATTTAATGGTATGGCAAATTCGGTTGAAAATATGCTGAAAACCCAACAGAGACTCATTAGTGATATCTCTCATGAGCTAAGAACACCACTTACCCGACTTCAATTAGCCTTGGCACTGGCTCGTAAAAAAGGGCAGGAGTCAGCCGAAACAAAACGAATTGGCTATGAAGCTGAACAGCTAGAACAAATGATCGCTGAATTACTGGAACTGTCTCAAGTTAAGCTCAACGTCCACGATGTAAAACATCAAGTCTACCTCAATGAAACCTTGAGTCAGGTGCTCGATGATGCAGATTTTGAAGCTTCTCAGCAAGGTAAGCGACTAGTGATTGATATTGATGATGCTATATCAATGCCTACAAGCCCTAAGCCACTGGCTAGAGCAATTGAAAACTTACTCAGAAATGCCATTCGCTATGCCCAACAACAAATCTATATCACGGCTCAAGCATCCAACACAGAAATCACTATTATCATCTACGACGATGGTCCCGGTATCGAAAATGAACAAGATCTACAAGATATTTTCGATCCCTTTTATCGCCCTCAAACGGCTCGAGAAAGAGAATCTGGCGGCTGGGGGCTAGGTCTAGCTATAACTAAAGCGGCCATTGATGCTCACCAAGGACAGATAATAGCTGAGAATATGCCCCCCCACGGCTTAAGGGTCACCATCAAACTGCCAAGTTAATCATAGTTTGAGAAGCAAGAAAGTATCTATAAAACTGACTGCTGCAATTTATCAATGGCTGAAGCAATAATCAGTCGGCTTTAACGTGAGTTTTTCAGCCATCCTGCCTCTGTGACTCTCGCCTACGCCGCAGCCTGTCAAGATAACTTCATCGGACTCTTGAGTCTAAGTGATATTAGCTAGAGTATTTTTACCTTCCTAAGTTAAAACCCGTGCTTTGAACATGATGAACGCCTCTAGAATACTCCTGTTAGCATACAGCCGGCTCTCCTCTGAAACAGGCCTGTAAAGAAATATCGTATTGGTCTTGTAGCAAACGTTGAATTTTGCGTACACTCAGATGATATAAACCATCCCACGGTAGCGGTACACTCTGTGTATCAGACATTACATATAAAATGACCAGACAAGGATCACCCACTACAGGGGTTTTTCCTAGCTGGCTTTATGTCATAATCACACTTCATTATTATTTAGGCAGATTAGCATGTTTCATATCGCACTCTATGAGCCCGAAATTGCTCCCAACACAGGTAACATTATACGTCTGTGCGCCAACAATGGATGCCAGTTACATTTAATTGAGCCATTAGGATTCGATCTCGAAGAGAAGAAACTACGCCGTGCGGGATTAGATTATGCCGACCTTACCTGCGTTACTCGATATAAAAATTTTGAAGGATTTCTCAAAACTATGAATGGAAAGCGCATCATGGCCTGTACCACCAAGGGAAGTCGCCCTCATAGCGAACTCCACTTTCAAAAAGATGATGTACTCTTGTTTGGGCCTGAAACCCGCGGACTACCAATTGAGATCATCGAGTCTTTACCTACAAGTCAGCGACTCAAGATCCCCATGGCGGGAACAAGTAGAAGCCTGAACCTCTCTAATGCTGTCGCCATCATCAGCTATGAAGCCTGGCGCCAGATTGGCTTTGAAGGGGCGTTATAAGCTGCTAAGAACTCACAAGCTCTTCTATGTAGAGAAAGCAGTAGCATTAACAATATCTATACAGTACTTTGATTTTATTAAAGATACACAAATAGGATGAATCGAGGATCCATTAGAAAAATGGAACCTTAGCATTAAATGTGATAAGAAAAATAGCTTTAGATTTATTTAAGTAAGATGAAACTAAATTATCCAGCATCGCGCGTAAAAAGAAGATCGCTGCACTGGATGATGAGCACCACTACCTAGGCTAGGATCAGGGAAGTCAACAACCTCGTAGCAAGCTTCGGGGAATTAAACCCATAGAGATTAAAATACGCTAGCCAGTCATAGCGGCTTTAACATAGACATCAAAGCGATTTTTTTTTGTCGATATAACCATAGATGGTTTCACTCCATCTATGTTTTTCGCATAGTCTGGACGCTTCACTACCACTCGCTTAGTCGCAAGTACCATAGCGGGTTCAAGCAAACCATCTGCATCCATGTCGGCCCCAACCAGAGACTGAAACACCCGCATTTCCTTCTTAACCAGTGCCGATTTTTCTCTATGAGGATACATGGGATCCAGATAAACCACATCGACCTCTTGACCTAGTTCGATAACTGATTCTAAGCTAGAACCATGGACTAAACTCATGCGCTCACGCATCCAATCGCCGATATCAGCATCTTCATAGGCGCGGCGCAAACCATCTTCGAGCAGCGCTGCAACAACTGGGTGACGCTCGACCATGGTCACGCTGCAGCCAAGACTAGCCAATACGAATGCATCACGTCCAAGACCCGCAGTACCATCGACCACCTTAGGGTTAATCCCTTGCTTCAAACCTACGGCTTTAGCAATAGATTGACCGCGCCCTCCCCCGAACTTACGCCTATGGGCTACGGCGCCAGAAACGAAATCAACACTGATCCCCTTGAGTTTTGGCTCATCACGCTTATTGAGGATTAAGGTGTTATGTTCAAATGCCAGCTCAAACTCGGCATTGTTATCGAAGCTAAGTCCCCAGCGCTGACAGATAGCTTCTAGCGATGGATATTGAGCATTGAAAAAAATGCCTAAGGTTGGATTGGCTTGCTTATCTTTGATCACGTTGACTCGTATATGGACAGTTATAAGCCCATTATGCCAAAAGCTCTGCCCAGTGAATACAAGAGCTTCTCGGTAAGCTGATTTACCTGTAGAGGTTAAGCTACTATAATGCGGCTATTCACATAAATGCACCTTGCCTTTCAAGTCATTCATCTAGGCTCAGACTAAATTTTGGAAATCTCATGTTAAGTTATCGCCACGGCTACCACGCTGGAAATTATGCCGATGTGCTAAAGCACTCCATCTTGCTACAAGTGCTGAAATTACTGCATAAGAAAAATAAGCCGCTGGTTTACATAGATACCCATGCTGGCGCTGGTGGCTATGCCCTTACCGATGAGTTTGCTCAGAAAACAGAAGAGTATTTAGACGGGGTAGCTAAGCTTTGGGACAAGGATGATCTACCAGAATCATTACAGCAATATATTGACGATGTTAAGCACTTCAACCAAGGTAAGTCCGAGTTGACCTATTATCCAGGCTCTCCGGCCTTCATCGATATGAACATGCATGAAAAAGATCGCATGGTACTGCATGAGCTACACAGTACCGATCATGCGTTGCTTGACGAGCAACTTGGAAGCGATAAGCAAGTGCGTGTTATTAAAGGCGATGGCTTAAAAGGAGTAATAAGCGCGGTTCCTCCGCTGGAGCGCCGTGGCGTTGTACTTATAGACCCTAGCTATGAGATGAAAACCGACTACTTGGATATCCCCAAAGCGATAATCAAGGCCCATAAACGCTTCTCAACCGGCGTCTATATACTCTGGTACCCTGTGGTAAGACGAGCCCAAACCGAAGAGATGCTTAAGTTGCTTATTGACAGTGGCATTAAACGTCAGCTTAGAATCGAACAAGCGGTAAAATCTGACAGTGATGAGTTTGGCATGACTGCGGCGGGTCTTTGGATCATCAACCCTCCATGGCAGTTAGATGAAATAGCCACCGAAATACTTGATTACCTTGATCCATTGCTTAACCGAGGCGGCGGTAAAATCTCAGTAAAATGGGAAGTCAGCGAATAAGCTATATAAATTTAATCAGTTTATATAAGCCATAAAGCCCTAATTGTGCGGTTTTATTCCACTCAGCCTAGTTCACGATACCGCTTTAACAGAATTTTTACTCGTTTAACATAAGCCATTGTTTCTGGATAAGGTGGAATCCCATCATATTTAGTCACGGTGGCAGGACCAGCATTGTAAGCGGCACAGGCAAGGTCGATGTCACCATCGAAGCGCTTCAGAATCTGAGCCAGATACCTTGCTCCGCCTTCTATGTTCTGCTCCGGTGAAAATGCATTACTCACGCCCAACTCTTTGGCAGTTTTCGGCATTAATTGCATCAAGCCCATGGCGCCTGCATGCGATATAGCAGACACATTGAAGGCTGATTCAGCATGGATCACCGCGCGAATAAGTGCCGGTTCCAGCTTATACCTCTTGGCTGCTTTGCCGATCAACTCATTATAATCATGGGGAAACAGTGGGATCTGACGCCAATCCAATTCTGAATCTGCTCGGCAGGCGTAACAATCATATAGCTTCACCTGATAATCATTGCCACTAGGGGCATGATCTGCAAAAACGATCACCCCATTGGCTTGTTTATACTGATAAACCTTAAATTGCTCGCTGTTATTCTCGGTTATGCCAGTCGATAACACCCTAACCTTCGAGGCGTTTTGCTGTAGAGAGCTGGGTTTGGAAGTAATTGAAGCAGGAATTAGACTATTGTTATCCAATACATGGGGCTTAGTGGTTGTGGTTGTGGTTGTGTTTGTAGCCGATGTCGAAATAACAACGGCTTTCGAACTAACACTTCTTATCCACTTCCCCGAACTTTGGGTAACTATAGATCCAGTATTGGTAGAAGCTGCATTGGTAGCCTCGATAAAACGAATCTCTTCACTCACCTTCTGAGTCACATCCATGCCAGTTTCTGAATAGCTAGCCCTATAGTGAGACTTCTGCTGTGACAGTGATTGTATCTCAAGTTCTGCCTTATTCTCTCCATGTGCAGGGTTCACAGTCAAAAACATACCAAATAATATAAGGCTCAACGGGGAAAGCGTAAGCAAACGCCGTTGCCTCTGCTGTACTTCCCTTGAATTTCCATCTCTCTGTATCATTTATAATCCAGTGTACTCATCGTAGTTTAAGTATTTCAATCATGGCAAACAGCTGTTGTATCTCTTGATTAATTTGACTGAATTCATATTCAAAGGTGGCACAATTGAAAATGGATCCTAACACGGTAATATTGATCAGTAAGGTTTTCTCATGATCCATAAATTTTTAAGCTATTCTCAAAATATTCGCTACTAAATTCGAACGCTTCCTAATTTGTACATCTATACCCGACAGGGCTTCACGACTTGTATTGCATTTTTTACTAACCTGACATGCCAAAAGTTGCTCATTTTCAAATAACAATTTATCGTACTCTTCATCATGATTCAGCATTCATACAGGCAAGATCGAGTATATTTATTATCAAGCAGCGAGATCATCCCCCATAGATTCTGACTGCTTACTTGTTACTTGTTAATTGTTAGTGCTGATAATATATCCCTTTTGGACCCATAATCGGGTCCATTTTTTTGCCTGAAATTGACGCTAGTTCAGAGTAAAGTTAACTCTATTGTTTTGACTAAGCCATCCTTAATTTGCTGTTCGGTAAAGAACAGCTGGACACCTCTTCCCTTTGGAAAACGAGCGAATTTAGTCGACGAAATGTTCCTATTTAGGATTATGGGACAGACTATAGGTTAAAAGCGCATCGGCTTTGAATCCACACAAATTTAAGACATTCCGCATAAATTAATACATGACACTTCACTGCAACCCCGTTAGTAATTAAACGCATTTACTTAATATTTAAGCTTCAGTTAAACCTACCAAGGCATTATGGCGGGTCTACTTGGAAATCCCGAGTCTAAAAACCAAAAATCCAGCTACACTGTAGCGGCAAGAAGGCCCATAGAGGTCGACACTGAAGGAAGCATGCTATGAGTTTAAATAAAAATGAGGACATAGATATGCCTCTAAAATCATCGGGGCCATCTGGAGAGCAAAGTAGCGCCTTTGTCCGCTTTCTCAATATTATCGAACGATTAGGTAATCTACTTCCTCATCCCATTACACTATTTGCCATGTTCTGTATGGCTGTTATTGTGATCAGCGGCATCGCAGGTTATTTCGAACTCTCTATTGCTGACCCTCGTCCTATAGGTTCGTCAGGACGCAGTGAAGACGGCTTCATTCATGTAGTCAGCTTGATGAACGCCGAAGGTCTGAGAATGATAGTCTCAAATTTGGTGACTAATTTCACCGGTTTCACACCACTAGGCACAGTACTAGTCGCTCTGTTAGGTGTGGGAATTGCCGAGCGATCTGGCATGCTTTCAGCGGCCATGCGATCTCTAGTAATGGGCACCTCTAAGCGATTGGTTACTTTGACCATTGTCTTTGCTGGTATCATATCAAATACCGCTTCAGAGCTAGGTTATGTGGTACTCATCCCTATGGCAGCAATGATCTTCCACTCCTTGGGACGCCATCCTCTTGCGGGTCTTGCGGCTGCTTTCGCCGGAGTATCCGGTGGTTATAGTGCCAACTTACTCTTAGGCACAGTTGATCCGCTACTCTCTGGTATCACAGAAGCTGCAGCTCAGATGATCGATCCTGTATACACGGTTGGGCCGGAATCTAACTGGTACTTTATGTTCGTCTCTACCTTTCTAATTACTGCCTTAGGTGCACTTGTCACCGAGAAGGTTGTCGAGCCTAAGCTAGGAAAATATAATATCGATGAAGCCGCCATCGACCTCAGTCATCAAAAAATGGATACGGTCAGCGCCATAGAGAAACGAGGCCTCAAAGCCGCTGGAATTTCCATATTCATACTTTCTGTATTGCTGGCACTAACGGTTGTCCCGGAAGGTGCTCCACTGAGAAATCCAGAAACAGGCTTAGTGGCCGATTCTCCTTTTCTTAAAGGAATCGTCGCCTTTATCTTTATCTGTTTCGCCATTCCAGGCCTAGTCTACGGTAAAGTTGTCGGCACCATGAAGCGTGATAAAGATATCATCGACGCCATGTCCCACAGCATGAGTTCCATGGGGATGTACATAGTACTGGTTTTCTTCGCCTCGCAGTTTGTTGCTTTCTTCAAGTGGACTAACTTAGGCGCTGTACTGGCAGTTTCCGGTGCCGACGCGCTCAGCGCCATCGGCCTAACTGGCCCCTTGGTATTCTTGCTGTTCATTATGATGTGTGGTGTTATTAACCTGATGTTAGGTAGCGCATCGGCTCAATGGGCAGTAACGGCACCCATCTTCGTGCCCATGCTTATGTTGATTGGATATGCCCCGGAAACCATCCAGGCGGCCTATAGGATCGGTGATTCGGTGACTAACTTGATCACTCCAATGATGAGCTACTTTGGTCTGATCCTCGCAGTCGCTTCCCAGTATAAGAAAAACTTAGGAATAGGTACGCTCATCTCCATTATGTTGCCATATTCCATCGTATTCTTTATCGGTTGGACACTGTTATTCTTCCTATGGGTATTCGTATTAGGGATGCCAGTGGGGCCTGGGGCAGCCACGTATTATACGCCTTAAAAGAAATTACCACCCCGTAAAGAAGCCACCTACTGCAGTATGCGATTTAGGGCTAAATACAAAAACCCCAGCAATGTTATTGCTGGGGTTTTTAAGGTCTTATCAACACTAAATTATTTTATGCTATTGCATCGTACTGGTTTCGATCTCAGCTGCCTGCTTCATCTTCTTCCTCTTCTTCTCCTCTCGCTTACTGAAGATACGCTCGACAACAACGAAGAAGATTGGGATGAAAAATATTCCCATAAAGGTCGCACTCATCATGCCGCCCAATACACCCGTACCTATGGCGTTCTTGCTACCTGAGCCTACACCGGTACTGATGGCAAGAGGTAATACACCGAAGCCAAACGCCAGAGAGGTCATCAGGATCGGACGTAAACGCACCCGAACTGCATGCAAGGTCGCTTCGACAAGGGGGGCTCCTTTGTCGTAATATTCCTTGGCAAACTCCACAATAAGAATGGCGTTCTTCGTCGCCAGTCCCACCGTCGTTAATAGCGCCACCTGGAAGAATACGTCATTAGGTAACCCGCGAGCGTTCATCGCGATGAGTGAACCGATAATGCCCAAAGGCACCACTAAGATCACAGCAAATGGCACAGACCAACTCTCATAAAGAGCCGCCAGCACCAAAAATACCACGATGATAGACAAAGCATATAGCGCCGGAGCTTGGTTACCTGATAAGCGTTCTTCATAGGATAGACCGTTCCATTCGACACCAAATCCCGGTGGCAACTGCTTCACCATCTCTTCGATATCCAGCATGGCAGCACCGGTACTATATCCAGCTACAGTTCCACCTTGGATGTTCATTGCTGGCAGACCATTAAAGCGCTCTAGTCGAGGCGAAGCATATTCCCACGTCCCAGTAGAGAACGCTGAGAAAGGTACCATCTCTCCTTGAGTATTACGTACGTACCAGAAGTCGAGATCTTCCGGCTTCATCCGGTACTTGGCTTCACCTTGCATATACACCTTTTTAACTCGACCACGATCGATAAAGTCATTCACATAGGCTCCACCCCAAGCCGTAGCCAGTACGCTGTTCACCGAGTTAATATCAACACTCAAGGCTCGAACCTTAGCATGATCGATATGTATCTGGTACATAGGCGCATCTTCCTGACCGTTCGGGCGTACACCTGTCAAATTAGGATTTTTTGATGCCAAGCCCAGCAACATGTTTCTCGCTTGCATAAGCTTGTCATGGCCTTGGCCATTTCTGTCCTGCAGATAAAAGTCGAAACCGTTTGCGGTACCTAATTCAACAACCGCGGGTGGCACAAATGCAAAAACGAAGGCTTCTTTCATCTGCATAAATGCCCTCATAGATCGATCCGCAACCGATTGAATATCTTGTCCAGCACCTTCTCGTTCGGCCCAGTCCTTCATTGCCACGAAGGCGAGACCCATATTCTGACCATAACCCGCGAAGCTGAAACCAGAGACAGTAAATACTGATTGTACGTTTTCACCTTCTTCGTTGAGGTAGAAGTCGGTGACATCTTTCATCACCTTCTGAGTACTTTCAAGAGTCGAGTTCACAGGTAATATTACCTGAGTAAACATGATGCCCTGATCTTCATCAGGCAAGAAAGCGGTAGGCATACGCATGAAGACCCAACCCACAGCGACGACGAGTGCCAGATAGATCAACATAACACGGCCTGTTCGCTTAATCATGGCGGCGACACTATCGGTATAGCGTACTGTCAGTTTATCGAAGCTGCGATTAAACCAACCAAAGAAACCCGTGTTAATATGCGTCTGACCTTTCTTCATCGGTTTAAGCATGGTCGCACACAGGGCTGGAGTCAGAATTAAGGCAACCATCACCGAGAGTCCCATCGCCGACACGATCGTTATCGAGAATTGACGATAGATGACACCCGTCGAACCCGACATAAATGCCATGGGCACGAATACTGCCGATAGGGTTAAACCGATACCCACTAAGGCACCAGTGATCTGATCCATCGATTTCTTAGTGGCCTCAACGGGGCTTAGCCCTTCTTCCTGCATCACACGTTCAACGTTTTCAACCACTACAATGGCATCATCCACCAGCAAGCCAATAGCCAATACCATAGCAAACATGGTCAAGGTGTTGATGGAGAAGCCCACTGCCGACAGAATAGCAAAGGTACCCAATAACACCACAGGCACGGCTATGGTCGGGATAAGTGTCGCTCTGAAGTTTTGCAGAAACAAGTACATGATTAAGAAAACAAGCACCACGGCTTCTATCAAGGTATGCACAACACCTTCGATAGACTGCTCCACGAATGGCGTGGTATCGTAAGGATAAATGACTTCAAGCCCCTCGGGAAAGAAAGGCTTCATCTCATCAATCTTGGCACGAACTGCGTTAGCCGTTATCAGTGCATTAGCACCGGTTGCCAGTTGAATCCCGATACCCGACGCAGCTTTACCATTATAGAAAGATTCAACGGCATAACTTTCAGATCCAAGCTCGACCCGAGCCACATCCTTGAGGTACACATTCGCACCGCTGGGATCTGACTTGATGATGATCTGCTCAAACTGTTCTACGGTTTGCAAACGGCTCTGAGACGTTACGGTCGCATTGAGTTGCTGTCCACCAACTGATGGAGCTCCACCTAATTGACCCGCTGATACTTGAGCATTTTGCTCTCTGACAGAGGCAGTGACATCTATACTGGTCAAATTATATTGAGTCAGTCTGAGGGGATCGAGCCAGATACGCATCGAATACTGAGCACCAAACTGCAGAAGCGTGCCCACACCCGGAACACGGCTCATTGGATCCTGTATGGTAGCAGCCACATAATCCGCGATATCGTTCTTATTCATCGAACCATCTAGGGACACAAAACCCAACACCATCAAGAAACTAGCACTCGACTTGCTAACATTAACACCTTGAGCCTGTACTTCTGAAGGTAACAAAGGCATAGCAAGTTGTAACTTATTCTGCACCTGTACCTGAGCAATATCAGGATCAGCTTCTGCATTGAAGGTTAAGGTGATCTCCGCATTACCAAAACTATCACTGGTCGATGATATATAGCGCAGGTTATCTAAACCCGTCATTCGTTGTTCGATGACCTGAGTCACCGAATCTTCCATGGTCTTAGCCGAGGCGCCAGGATAAAAAGCACTGACCACGACCGTTGGCGGTGCGATAGTCGGATACTGAGATACGGGGAGTCCAAAAATAGACAATACCCCAGCCAGCATCACAATAATGGCGATCACCCAAGCAAAAATAGGGCGATCGATAAAGAAACGAGCCATAAGTATACCCTACTTTATTTTCTGGTTAGCCGACTGACTGGCAGAGGTACTCGCCGAATCAGCTGCAGTGATAGCGACTGATTTAACGGAGGCGCCAGGACGAATTTTTTGTAATCCTTCGACAATGAGAATATCACCAACGGCGAGACCCTCAGTGATACGCCATTGGTTATCAATAACCTCAGCCGTTGTCACGATTCGGAGTTCAACCTTATTTTCACTATTGACTAACATAGCAACGGCCTGTCCTTGAGCATTACGAGTGATCGATTTCTGTGGCACTAAAATCGCTTGTGGGTCGGTACCAGCATTGAGTACTGCACGTACATACATGCCCGGCAATAACAGACCTTCAGGGTTAGGGAACTCGGCTCTCAACGTTACCGAACCAGTATTCTCATCAACACTCACCTCGGCAAAACGCAACTCACCCGTATGGGAATAGATGGAACCATCTTCGAGAATAAGCTGCACATCGGTATTATCGACGGCCTGTAACTTGCCTTGCTTAAACTTGGCCTTTAGACGCAATAATTGTGCACTGGACTGAGCAATATCCACATTGATGGGATCCAGCTGTTGAATTTTTGCCAGGACCTGAGCCTGGTTTGCCGTCACTAACGCCCCTGCAGTGACGCTAGATGTACTAATGCGGCCTGAAATAGGTGCCTTAACTTCCGTATAGACTAAGTTAACCCGAGCCGTATTGATGCCCGCCTTAGCAACCGCAACATTTGCTTCTGCTTGTTTATACAGGGCCTCGGCTTCATCAAAATCTTGCAAGCTGATAGCACTGGTCTTAATCAACTCTTTATAACGGGATGCTTTCGCTTTGGCAGACACTAAACCTGCATTAGCACTAGCCAAATTAGCTTCTGCGCTGAGCACAGCGGCCTTATAGGTTGCTGAGTCAATTTGATACAGAGACTGACCCTTGGTAACATTACTGCCTTCTACAAACATCCGTTCAGTAATAATACCCGAAGCCTGAGGTCTAACTTCAGCCTCGAGGAAAGCCTTGCTCCGTCCTGGCAGTTCGACTCTAATATTCTGAGACTGCGCCTTAACTGTGATAACGCCAACTTCCACACTTGCACGTCCTTGAGCTTGTTTAGTCTCTCCATTCTGCCCACAAGCTGTTATCCATAACGCCACACTTAAAAAAGAGGCAAGTTTTACTATTTGCCGCATGAGAACTCCTATTAAAAGCCACCGACCAGACATGGTATCCCGAACAATCGAAACGACTATTCCAAGTATATTTGGAAGCATAAATTATTGTATACAATTTGTAGTTTGCCTTTATCTCATAACTAAACGAGCTCAACAAGAAAAACTCACAGTAAAATTGTAAGTTAATACGAATTTCACCTGTTAATCATGAACTTGTGTTACGAGAAGGTTAACGCTTATTGGTTAGTGAACTCATCATGGTTATTTTGCAACCATTAAATCGACGACCCTCTCGCCTAGCCAATCTAGGCTGGATTTCTAGTATGTTGTCTAAACCCTATTATCTCCAACACTGCAAGCCAAGATACGACTGATATCAGCAAGGCTGCGACCCAACTCTTGTTGCCAGATATTGAATATGGCCTGTACCTGTTTGAGTCCACTTTTAGAGCTAAACCCAAAATCCACTAACTTGTGCGCTTTCATATAGGATTGTACCTCACCAGTTAGCAAAAAAGTACTTTTCCCATGACTCGCAGAAAGTAAGGACCCGTGTTACCACCAAGCCTAGTTCCTTTACGTTTAAGCTGTTCCCATAAACCGATAATATCCTCACTCGGCCAGTTGGTGATAAACTCGGCCAAACTTCCGTGTTCTGTGGCAATATCTTGATATCATCAACGCGTTATCATAGATCGCCATGGTTTTCTTCACATGACGAATCAGCCTCACGTCGCTAGCTCGCTCATGTAACTGCTCTGGCGATAACATCAGCACTTTCTAGTGCTCACAGAATGTCTCGTGCCCTCTACAAAAGCAATCCAATCTCTATCCAAAAGTCATGACACTCACCGATACTTTGTTAGAAGATTAAGCATAGATTATTTGATGATAGTTGAATGTTGGCCGATTGCGCGTTTTCCCTATACCTTAAAAGAATATTCTAGGAACATAGGAACGTTTATATATTTTGCTCTTTTTTCAGTTGTAGAAACTGTTTCCACTTAACAACTTCCGGTGGGAGTTCAGGCGTCGGACCTTTGAAATTAACTTCCTTGATCATATTGTTTATAGTGACTTGCTTGCCTTGACACACAAACACGCCGCGTACATGTACGATACAGTGTAAGGTCGCTTCACTGACAAACCTTTGTTCAATATAGAAATATTTTTCATCCCATCCCACTAATTTCGTCTCAATTTCAAACTTAGTGAAGGGCTTAATGTCTCTGATATAAGTAAATTCGGCGGCATTGACGATGGGCATCCATTTCATTTTGATAAACTTCTTCAATAAACCCATCTCAGCCAACATATAAGTACGGGCTAGATCCATAAAAGCCGGATATCTTGAGTTGGTCACATGCAGATTAATATCACAATCAAGAGGCAAAGCACGATAAGTGATACGACTGGTGCCAAGGAAACCGATAGAGCGACAATGACGCACCCGCCACATAAAGAGCCAGATTAGTCTGAAATAGAGATTCATTACTTGTCCTTACAACTAATTTACTTAAAAACAGTGTTTAAAAACAGTGCACAAGAGAACATTGACAGGCTAACAGAGGCCATACTAGATCACAAGTTGCTAACATAAAACCTAAGAGTAATAACCAGCCTTAAGATTAAATCAGCCAATAAAAATGCCCATTAGAAAACTAATCGGCATTTTATTTAGAATTTAGCTATCTAATAGCAAACTTACACCTTGCTCAAGTCAATACTCTGTACTCGTCGCGCGCTATAACTGTTGCTTAGCCGTTTTTACTCACCGTCTATACCACTGTGACGCAGCAGAGCATCTATCTTAGGTTCACGTCCTCGAAAACGTTTGAACAAAACCATCGGCGCTTCACTTCCGCCCATTTGCAGAATATTTTCAAGAAAACTACGGCCAGTTCCTAAGTTAAATATTCCCTCTTCTTCAAAACGAGAAAATGCATCGGCAGAAAGCACTTCAGCCCACTTGTAACTATAATATCCTGCGGCATAACCACCGGAAAAGATATGCGCGAAACTATGCTGAAAACGATTGAATTCTGCGGCTTTAACCACGGCAACTTGTCTACGTACTTCATTCAACTTTGCTTGAATATTAGCCCCCTGTTCAGGGCTATATTCCAAGTGTAGTCTGAAATCAAATAGCGAAAACTCGAGCTGTCGCAGCATCACCATGCCAGACTGAAAGTTCTTCGCTGCCAGCATCTTGTCTAACATGACTTTGGGTAACGGTTCACCGCTTTCATGGTGTCCCGATATCTCGGCTAACGCCTCCTCTTCAAAACACCAGTTTTCCATAAACTGACTTGGTAGTTCTACTGCATCCCAAGGCACCCCATTGATACCCGAAACTCCAGCAACATCTATCTTGGTCAGCATATGGTGAATACCATGACCAAACTCATGGAACAGGGTGGTAACTTCATCATGAGTGAACAAAGCAGGCTTGCCGTCAACAGGTGCATTGAAGTTACAGGTCAAATAAGCCACAGGGTCTTGTAGACCATTTGATGTCTGACGACGGCCACGACAATCATCCATCCAAGCACCACCACGTTTACCCTCGCGAGCGTAGAGATCCAAGTAGAAACTCCCTCTATGCACACCATCACTATCGGTAATATGGAAGAAGCGAACATCATCGTGCCAGCTGTCGAACTCTTGCTGTTCTTCTACACTTAGGCCAAAAAGGCGGGATACCGTGTAGAACAAACCCGAAAGGACTTTATTTTCAGGAAAATAGGGACGCAACAACTCTTGAGAAATTTCATACTTGTGATGTTTGAGTTTCTCAGAATAAAAACTCATATCCCATGGTTCAAGCTCACTGGCATCATACTCTTGCGAAGCAAAATCTTTCAGTTCGGCAAGTTCAGTTTGTCCCTGTTCCTTGGAGCGAATGGCAAGCTTGTTGAGAAACTCAAGCACTTGCTCAGGCGTTTCAGCCATTTTAGTGGCCAGAGACTTATGGGAAAAACTCTCGAAACCAAGTAATTGAGCGAGTTCATGACGCAGAGCGAGAATCTCATCCATCAAGGGACCATTGTCATACTCTCCAGCGAAGGGTCCCTGATCGGATGCGCGAGTCACAAAGGCGCGATAACACTCTTCACGTAGATTTCGATTGTCACTATAGGTCATGACTGGCAGGTAAGACGGAAAGTCTAAGGTAAATAACCAGCCTTGTTGCTCTTTAGCTATAGCCATGGCTTTCGCTGCAGCAATCGCAGACTCAGGAAGACCAATTAAATCATCCTCATCAGTGATCAGCTTACTCCAGGCCTGAGTAGCATCGAGTAGCTGATTTGAGAAGCGGCTCGTTAACTCTGACATACGCTTGACCAGCTCACCATATCTAAGTTTATCCTTATCACTGAGGCCAATACCTGAAAGCTCAAAATCACGCAAACTGTGTTCGATAACTTGCTTTTTTGCTTGGTCCATCTGCTCGAATTCACTAGAGGCTCTCAATGATTTGTAAGCTTCATACAGTGGTTGATACTGACCGACAAAGGTGCCGTACTCAGACAACAGAGGCAAACAGGCATCATGAGCCTCACGCCACTCTTCGCTGCTGACAACTGAGTTCATATGAGAAACCGGTGACCAGATTTTACCTAATTCATCATCCACCTCTTCGAGGGGAGCGACCAGATTTTCCCAGGTAAACAAGTCTGACCGGGCTAGCACTTGATCTATTTTACAGCGGCAGTTAGCGATACCTTGTTCTACCGCCACCTGAATATGTTCAGGCTTTATTTTTGAAAATTGGGGTAACTTGGTGCTGGTAAGCAAAGGATTGCTCATGTTGATTCCTCAGCAAAATTTAATGAGTCAGCTTAAGAGATATGGGCGAGGTGAGTCATATTCAAGAAGGATCAATAAATCTTTGTGTAAAAGCACGGCTAGCGCATTTTAATCCCTGATTCTAACAGGGTTGAGCGATATTCATCGTCCAACCCAGCCATCTTCTTTTTAGCCGCTATACTCGCACGTTTTGTCTGGTCTTGCTTAAACAAGGTCATTGCTATTTTTCTCATCACATTAAAAGCAAGCGGACCTCGGCCTTTACGGATCCGTGATTCATCTTATCTGAATGTCATATCTAACATCCAATGCATACTTTCTACTTGCCAGTGATTTCGCACAGAAGATAACGCCTGCTCTGCATTTAACTCTAATGAGCTAATGTACCAACGTGTTTCAGTGGTCTCTTTACCTGTCGATTTTTCATGTACATCGGATGTCACTTTGTTAATGCTTTTTAGGTCAACCCACTGATATTTCTTATTTAACCAGTATTCATTAACAAGCACTTGCTGACAACTCCAGGCGCTCACAGTATGAAGTGCATTTTTTCTATCTTTTGTTGAGAAAGAACGCCGTGCAGTTTTGCCGTCAATGGCAATGACATCGCAACCAGTACCTTCTAAGAGAAACGAAATCCAAGCTTGAAAAGCGTTCTCTATTTCATCAGCTTTTAATCGGCAGATAACACGGCAATAGTATCATGCCGAGGAATACCTGCTTCAAAAGGGCGATACTGACGAAGCCAATCAAGCTTTACATGTCCAAAGTTTTCAATATCTTCCCATCCTTCAGAGTCTGAAATAACAGCACTTATGGCGAGTAAAATAATATCTAATAAGTTGGCTCTGTTGTAGCTAATTGTTGTCTATACTTATAAAATAAGTCTAACTTATTGAAGGTAATAGCAATGAATACAAAACTATTTGTAGGTAAGCTTAACCAGATAACTAAAACACTGTTCTCCATGACACCGGCGCAAAGGGAGATAATTCATCAGTCAATTCAAGCATTAGGTACTGAAATGGGTGCGGATGAGCTTATCCAACCGCTTTTCGATGCGCTATCCCAATGTCCGCACTGCCATTCTAGCCATTTAAAAAAATGGGGGAAGTCTGGTTCAATACAACGGTATCGTTGTAAAGGTTGCTTAAAAACCTTTAACAATAAGACTAATTCACCACTAGCTAAACTGCGTAAGAGTCATTTATGGGAAGAATATGCACGTTGTATGGTA
>JBAHZX010000077.1:0-19379 GCA_037132815.1 Shewanella sp. | reverse complement strand
ATTTTTGTAGAGTTACCTCCTCTACTTTTACCTATCGCCTCATCATTCTTTGTTCTGGCTCCTGTACTATGTTGGTGAGCACGGATAATACTACCGTCAATAAATAACCATTCTGAATCAGTTTCATTTGATAAGCTCTTGAATAAATTTAACAATATTCCTTTTTTAGACCATAAGTTGAAACGTCTAAATATAGTATTCCACTTGCCGAAGTCAGAAGGTAAATCACGCCATGGACAACCTATTCTCATTCGATAAAGTATTCCTTCGAAGGTCATTCTATGTTCAGGCTTGTTATAAACTCTTCCACTGTGTTGCATTAGCTGAGATAGCTTTAGCCAGAGGTTATCTGTTAACATTGTTCTTGGCATGATGGTATCCTTGTATGTTGATTTTTGGTGAAACCATTATACATTGTCATCATGCTGTTTGAAAATCATACTCGAAAGATCAACAGGTCCTAGTGTATTTTACATTTTTAATGCTTGGGTTAGGTTTACAGGCCCCTTGGAATTTAGTGGGCCAAAACCTCGACACTGGAAAATCTCCACATGAACTGCACTTACAAGTCGCTGCCGAGCGAGGAAGCCTCTATCCATGCCCTGAGTGCGGCAAAGCCTGTCCGGCTCACGATTTCAAAGAGCAAACTTGGCGTCATCTGAACTTCTTTCAGCATCACTGTTATATCACTGCCAAGCTTCCTCGTATCAATTGCCCCGAGCATAAAGTGAAACAGGTGCATGTGCCCTGGGCGAGAAAAGGCAGTGGCTTCGACGAGACGGCTTCAAAACGTGGGCACCACTATGTCACGGTGTTTATTGATATGAACCGCAAAAGTCTGCCCGTGGCCTTTGCTACTCCGAGTAAAGGAAAGCTAACTGTAGTTGGTTTTAAAGACTTTATTAACAAATATGGCGGAGAGTCCGAAAAGATTTTGGAAGTCGTCTGTGATATGTCTCCGGCCTTTTTGAGTGCGGTTGAGGATGAGTTTTCCCAAGCTAATGTTACCGTTGACTGGTTTCATGTTGTTCAGCTGTTTACCCGCGCAGTAGACAAAGTTCGCAAGGAAGAGCGGAGACATTACGAAACCGACTTTTACAGCGTTTAATGGCTTCTTCCTCTATATCAAAGGCATGTACATGAAATTAATTAGTACGAAGGTATGTGATATCACTTCCAGACCCAGACCCACATCCACAATCAATAGCTATCCTAGGAGCATTCACTAACTTTATAGCTAACTTAAGATCATTTCGAGTATCACGATTTTCTGTCGTTTCAAAGTATTCCGATATTTATTTAGATGACATTTCACGAATCCTATGAGAATCTAACGCCTAAATAACAGGCAAAAAATCGCGGACTGAAATTAGCACCGTAGGAGCAAAAATTAACTGTTTTCATCCTTATTTATTAACTTGTTACCGCCCCGCTAGTGCCATTGCAGGCTGAGTCTTACTCGCCTTCCAGGCCGGATAAATTGTCGCCAACAGACTCATGAGAAAGGCAATAATGACCACAGTAAACACATCAAAAAAGTTCAGCTGTGAAGGCAGGAAATCGATAAAATAGACATCGCCGGACAGTAATTTCATCCCTAAAATATTTTCGATACTTTTGGCTATCTGACTTAAATTACTCGCAATTATAGCACCAAACACGCCGCCTAAAACACAACCCAGAACACCGTTTAGTGCCCCTTGGATGATAAAAATCATCATGATAGCAGCTCGCTTCATGCCCATTGTCAATAATATCGCTATTTCGGACTGCTTGTCACGAACCGCCATCACTAGAGTCGACACTATGTTAAAACAGGCCACTGCAATGACTAAGGCAAGCACTAAATACATAACGGCTCTGACTAACTGAATATCTTGATATAGATTACCTTGTGTCCGTGTCCAATCACTGAGATAAAGATATTGGTCTTGGCTATAACCAAGCTCCCTAATCAATCTGGGCGCTTCAAATACCTGATCAACCTTAATTCTGATGCCTGATACCCCCTGTCCCATTCCCAGAATCGTAGCGGCATACTTCATAGAAATATAGGCGGTGGTATGATCTAGCTCTCCACCGAGTTCAAACAACCCTGCCACCACGAAACGATGACTTTTAGCAGAGGCAATTTTTTGGGTTTTCTGGATCTGATATGAAACATCTGGCATATAGAGACTCAAGGAGTCTGAGACACTCAGATCCAAATTGTCGGCCAAGCCCTTGCCGAGCACAATATAGTTGTCATCGGCGCTGGATAATTTTGACCAAGTCTCCTCAGACATAAAGTCAGAAATAACAGAAACCTTCTGTTCTTGTTCTGTGTCTATACCTAAAAGGGTTAAGCCTTGAAATCCCCCAGGTTTCTGCACTAGGCCTTGGAGACGGATAAAAGGAGCAGAACCCAATATTCCTGGTATTTTCTCAGCATCGGCAGCTATTTCCTGCCAATGATGAATTGGCTGGTTAACCCCTGTAAGCTCGCCATGGGCCACCACACCAAGTAATCGATTTTCTAACTCTCGCTCAAAACCATTCATCGCCGACAACACCACGATTAACACGGCGACGCCTAAAGCTATTCCTGCGGTAGATGCAAAAGAAATGAAGCTGATGAAGCTATTGGATTGACGAGCGAGATAGAAACGCCATCCCAGCCAAATTGATAATAAACGACTCATTAAGCCTCACTTACAATGTGATCACATTGATAGACGAGATAGAAACGACACCTCAGCCAAATTGATAATAAACGACTCATTAAGCCTCGCTTACAAAGTGATCAAGCTCTAAAACTCGCAAGCAGCCATCTTCCATGTACAATTGCCTGTCCATTCTGGCAGCTAATTTATTATCATGGGTCACCACGACAAACGCTGTACCTAACTGAGTCGCTAACTCCTGGATCAGTTCATAAACGGCCTCGCCGCTGGCAGCGTCCAGATTACCCGTAGGTTCATCGGCTAACACAAGTTTAGGTTTATTGATCAAGGCTCTGGCAATAGCCGTGCGTTGTCGTTCACCACCAGACATTTCCGAGGGAGTGTGATCTAGTCTATGACCTAACCCCACTCGCTCAAGTAATACCTTAGCATCTTGATGAGCCAGCTCTCGTTTCACTCCATGAATTAACGCTGGCATGGCCACATTCTCCAATGCAGTAAATTCCGGGAGCAGGTGATGAAACTGATAGATAAACCCCAGATCTTGATTACGTATCTCGGATTGACGCCGACTCGATAATGCATAGAGATCTTCTCCTAACATAGTGACGCTACCGCTAGTGGGACTGTCTAAGGTTCCGATAATATGCAGTAACGTACTTTTACCCGAACCAGATGTGCCTACGATAGCTAACTGTTCGCCTTTAAATACCTGTAGATCTACGTTGTTAAGTACTTGAGTATCCACGCTACCCTCTTGGTAGCGCTTAGTCACGCCTTTTACTTCCAGTAATAGCTCTTGCATCTTGTTCAACTCTTCAATTTATTAAAACCACATCATTGATTACGCAGTGTTATTAATCATTACCATGTACTTATTCATGTCTCAGAACATCGGCTGGCTGCACCCCTGAAGCTCTTATAGCCGGATAAATGGTGGCAAAAAATGAGATAAATAAGGTGCCTAAGATGATCAAACCCATCTGACTCCATTCCAGTTGCACCGGCAGAGACTGCCCCGCCCCAAGAACGGAGATGCCAAAGGTATTAAAGATGGTATTGATATTCAATGTGATAAATATCCCTATGACTAGACCTAAAATAAGCCCTATAAGGGCATTAAGTGAACCCTGAATCATAAATATCCCCATCACATCACTTGTCATCAGGCCCTGAGTCTTTAACACGGCAACATCCGCTGTTTTATCGACCACCATCATCACTAGAGCCGATACGATATTAAATGCAGCAACGGCAATAATAAGGCTCAGCATCAGAGACATCATATTCTTCTCCATCTTCACTGCACCGAAAAGATGACCATAAGATCCGCGCCAATCCGAGGTGGTAACCATCAGATTATACTTATCAAACTCGGCTATCACATCGCCGCTCAGATTGGCGGCATTGAAGGGGTCATCGAGATAGAATCTCAAACTCTTTACCTCACCAGGCTTTTGCCGCATCAATCTCTGAGCATCTTCATAATGAACATAAGCCAAATTCCCATCGACTTGAGATCCCATTTCAAACACACCAGCAACCACAAAATTTCTCTGACTCGGTATCGGACCTAAAGGTGAATAGATGACACCCTCTCCGCTCAATAGTCTCACCTTATCACCGGCTGACACATCCAGACGTCTCGCAAGTAGTGCACCTAATACGATACGGTATTTACCCGCTTTGAGCTGCTCGAAACTGCCATTAAAACTGCGTTGAATAGTGGCTAAGAGATCATGTTCAAAGTTAGGATAGATACCATACATCTGGATTGCACTTATGTTGCGACTGGACTGAATCATGGCCTGATTAGAAATACTAGGTGTAACACCGATAATTCCAGGGAGCTTGCTCAATTCATCAACCTTACGCTGCCACTGCTCTATCGGCACTTGTGAATGCACAGTCAATTGAGGCACTGCACCCAATATTCGTTGTTTCAGCTGACCTTCGAGTCCATTCATCACAGAGCTGACGACGATCAGTGCCGCCACACCGAGTAAGATGCCTGATACCGCAAAAAAAGTGATAAAAGAGGCGAAACTATTAGCTTTTTTTGCACGCCAATAACGAAAGCCAATATGTGAAGATAACGCAAGATTCATAGTATCCTACAGGCCCAATAATCAATCAGCCTTGATAAATCATTAATATGCGCACGATAATAGAGGTAATAGCTATATAAAAACAAGAACTAATCCCTTGTTCATAGCTCTAGGCTGAACTTAAGCACCTATATCCACATGTAGATAAGCTTTGACCACAGCGCAATAGCTAGCCTAAGCGTGTAACAACAAACTTAGATTACCTAAATAGATGAAATCTACTCATAAGTTTTCTCTAGCACAAGAGGCTATAAGCATTTACAATATCAGGCATCTTTGACGTTACTCTTTTGCCTCATCTGAATGAAATCTTTCTCAATATTGACTCCCCCCGCAGTCAAAAGTGCATCACAAGCACAAACACTATATACATTAGGTGGTGCCTCTCAAGCCATCACATTAGCAAACTTGGTTCGAACCCATGCTGGTATCACAGTGGCTGTAACTCACGACACCCCCACAGCACTATTACTGGAATCTGAATTGGATTACCTGCTCAATGGTACCAATTTTCCTGTGTGGCTTTTCCCAGATAGAGAAACCCTGCCTTATGACAGTTTCTCTCCCCACCAAGATCTGGTGTCCCAAAGATTAGAAACCTTATCTCGTTTACCCAATGCCAAGCAGGGACTGGTTATCGTTCCCTTGAGCACATTGATGGTACGTTTACCGCCAAAATCATTCTTAGCGGGCAATGTGCTGATGCTAAAAAAAGGCGATAATTATTGCCTTCAGGATGTCAAACAGCAATTGGTGAACACAGGCTATCATTTGGTCGAGCAAGTGTATGAACATGGTGAATTTGCTGTCAGAGGCTCGATAATTGATCTATTCCCCATGGGTTCGGAGCAACCTTTCCGTATCGAATTATTTGATGATGAAGTCGAGTCCATCAGACACTTCGATCCGGAGAGCCAGAGATCCAGTGGAGAAATTGACTCCATACGATTATTGCCGGCGAAAGAGTTCCCAACTGATGATCTGGCAATTGAAGGCTTTAGACAAAGATATCGTCGACGCTTCGAACGCTTAGTTAAAGAGCCTGAATCAGTCTATCAGATGGTCAGTCGAAAAATATTTCCTGCGGGGATCGAGAGTTATCTACCACTTTTTTTCGACGAAACAGCCAGCCTGTTCGATTATCTGCCACAAAGTGCTCAACTGGTTAATATCGGCGATTTAGAAGCTGCCTCTAAGGCCCATTTAGCCGAGGTTGAGCTAAGATATGAAGATAAGCGTGTGGATCCTATACGGCCATTATTGGAGCCTAAAGAGCTTTATCTACTCACTGAGCAAATTTTCGCTAACTTTAAGACTTTACCTAGGATCCTGCTTAAGATCACCGAAGATCCAGACAAAGGCCAACAGGCTAAACTAGAAAAACTGCCTGAGCTGACTGCCAATCATAAACTAAAGCAACCCTTGAGCCAGCTTGAAGAATATGCAACTAAAGAAACGAGCATACTCTTTAGTGCCGAATCTGAGGGCCGCCGAGAAGCCTTACTCGAACTACTCAGTAAGATTGATATCAAGCCAAAACGATTTGACAGTTTAGAGGAGTTCACCACTTCAAAGTCTAAGCTTGGACTCATCGTCTCACCTCTCTCTAACGGTTGCATCATCGAGAACAGCCGAGGTGGAAAATTTAGCCTCGTCTGTGAAACCGAGCTATTCGGTCACCGGATCTCGCAGAAACGTCGCCGCGACAAACAGAAACAGATAAGCAGCGACGCCTTAGTCAAAAACTTAGCCGAGCTCAAAGTCGGCCAACCCATAGTCCACTTAGATCATGGGGTCGCAAAATATCAGGGACTGGAAACTTTAGATACTGGCGGCCTTGTCGCCGAATATCTAAAGTTAGAATATGCCGGTGGTGATAAACTTTATGTACCGGTCTCATCACTTCACCTTATTAGCCGTTACAGTGTTGGACCAGACGAGGAAGCTAACTTAAACAAACTTGGCAATGAAACATGGGCTAAGGCTAAGAAAAAAGCTGTCGAAAAGATCCGCGATGTCGCCGTCGAACTGCTTGATGTCTATGCACGCAGACAGGCAAGGCCAGGCACAGCCTGTAAAATTGATGAGCAAGAGTATGCACAGTTCGCCAATAGTTTCCCTTTCGAAGAGACCGTAGATCAAGAAACATCAATCAATGCTGTTTTAGCCGATATGTGCTCTCCCATCTCCATGGACAGGCTAGTATGTGGCGATGTAGGCTTTGGTAAAACAGAGGTGGCAATGAGAGCCGCCTTCGTCGCAGTCAACGATGGCAAGCAAGTCGCTATTTTAGTGCCTACAACCTTACTGGCCCAGCAACACTTCGAAAACTTTAAAGACAGATTTGTCGATTGGCCGATTAAGATTGAGGTGATATCTCGCTTCAAGACGGCTAAAGAGCAAAAGTTGATCATGGGTGAACTGAGTGAGGGGAAAGTAGATATCATCATAGGCACCCATAAATTACTGCATTCAGAAGGTGATTTTGAAAACTTAGGCTTATTGGTCATCGATGAGGAGCATAGATTCGGTGTTAGACAGAAAGAAAAGATTAAGGCTCTACGAGCTAATGTCGATATTTTAACTTTAACGGCAACGCCTATTCCCAGAACTCTAAATATGGCAATGTCAGGCATGCGTGATCTATCGATTATTGCCACTCCTCCAGCCAAGCGGCTCGCGGTAAAAACGTTCATCAGGGAATACGACACCACCACTATACGCGAAGCCTTACTGCGTGAGATCCTTCGTGGTGGACAAGTTTATTTTCTACACAACAAAGTAGAAACTATAGAGAAACGTGCCAACGAAATACGTGAACTCCTGCCTGAAGCCAGAGTGGTGACCGCTCACGGCCAGATGCGCGAACGTGATTTAGAAAGAGTCATGTCTGACTTTTATCATCAAAAGTTTAACGTACTTGTCTGTACCACCATTATCGAGACCGGCATTGATGTACCATCAGCTAACACTATCGTCATAGAGAGAGCCGATAACTTTGGCTTAGCACAACTGCACCAGCTTAGAGGACGAGTGGGTCGCTCCCATCATCAAGCTTATGCCTATATGATGACGCCACACCCTAAAAGCATTAGCTCGGATGCGCGAAAACGTCTGGAAGCCATCGGAGCTTTGGAAGATTTAGGTGCTGGCTTTATGCTAGCGACTCAAGATCTGGAGATCCGTGGGGCCGGAGAGCTCTTAGGTGATGAACAGTCGGGCCACATCTCCAAAATAGGGTTCACCCTCTACATGGAGATGCTAGAAGATGCGGTTAAGTCGCTTAAAGAGGGCAAGGAACCTTCTCTTAGTCAGATGCTAAGACGTCAATGTGAAATAGAATTGCGTATTCCTGCCTTACTTCCTGATGATTTCGTCCATGATGTCAATATTCGCTTATCTCTGTATAAACGCATTGCCAACTGTGATTCTGAGAATGCCATTGATGAACTTAAAGTCGAGTTAATCGATCGCTTTGGCATGCTACCTGATGCCACTAAAAACCTAATGGAACTCACTCTGTATAAGCATATGGCCACCAGTATCGGCATTAAGAAACTTGAGATGCACGCTAAAGGTGGTAGCCTAGAATTTAACGACGATCATTGCGTCGATCCGAGCTTTATTATTGGTTTGCTGCAAAGTCAGCCACAAAACTATCGAATGGATGGCCCGAGTAAGCTAAAATTCCTTATTCCAGCCGAGTCACACAAGGATAGACTGGCGCTGGTAAAATTGCTTTTAGGGCAATTATCACAACATCGTCTTGGAGAATAATGTGTTAAGACAAACTTTTTTAATCATTGCAGTCCTACTCTCTGTATCTCAGCAGACCTACGCTCAAAGTGAACGGTGGTTTGAAGTTGAGGTTTATCTCTTTGAAAGAAACGATGGACAATCTCAAGAGCACGCTCCTGAGCAGGTTAATTTTAAAAACCCAAAGAAGATGGTCGATCTGATTTCACCACTGTTCAGCACCAATATTACTGGTGCCAGCCTTGGTCTGGATGGCTGTTCAGCACATGATTGGGTCACTAAAGCCGATGAATGTAACCAACAACTCAGTTCATCAACCCAGATGAATTACCCTCCGCTGATCCCATGGAGGATAGCGGCCTTATCGGCACAATATGGTGTACCGGGTGGCTCTCCTGTACTGCTCGCCAGTGATCAGAACCACTTTAAAGACATAATAGCTAAGCTATCCAGGGAAAGAGGCAATAAAAGCCTGCTGCACATAACATGGCAGCAAGCGATGCAACCCAGGCACAGAGCTAAACCCATTAGACTCTTCTCTGGAAAAGATTACTCTTCACGCTTTAATCTCAATGGCCAATCAATTCTCAGCCAAACACCTCAGTCAGTTGAGCCTCAATTTGACTTTCTGGAGGGAAATTTTGACGCTGTTGAACATCAGCCCGTCTGGAAAATCGATGGCACTATCAACATCTATCTGGATCACTTCCTTTATGTGGAAACAGCATTAAATTTAAGAGAAGAAGGCACTAAAACCTTAGGTGTGATGCAAGATGATACTCACTATAACTCTAGTGATATCAAGATATCTTCCCCCTTCCTTTATTCTTTCCCTATGAAGCAAAACAGACGGGTCAGAAGTAATGAAATTCATTACTTCGATCATCCCAGAATGGGAATGATCCTTCAGATAAGAAAGATGCAGCAACCTATAAGCAGGTAAATCGCCACTAAACTTCACCTATAGAAGATCCTAAGGCTTAGGATCTTCTATACCCGTCCACTTTAAAGTGCAGGTTTCAGAGCAGACTGGGTAGAACGATATAGGTGAATTATATTGATAATGACTTCATTAAGATTGAACAACCGAAAAGTCTAAGTAGATCTCATTGGCTTCATCTTCTTCAACAAAAACTCTCGAAACACTAGATTGAGGTGAGCCTATTTGACACCAATCGATCAGTTTATCCACTGCGGGAAAGGCTCCTTGAGCTAAAATGATAACACTACCATTATCGTCATTTGAAACATAGCCAGTTAAGCCTAAGGCCTTGGCTTCCGATAAGACGTAGCGCCTAAAACAAACACCTTGTACCTTTCCGTGAACGCTTATCATGACTCTTTTCATACTGAAACCCTCAAATTTCCTCTTTTGAAGATAACGTAAATGCGTCGACTAGGCAAAAAAATCTAACTACAGTTAGCTAATCCTATCAGTTAGTCCGCTTAAGTTTAAGGCCTATATTTTTATCATAAAATTCGATTTTTGGTATAAAAATACTCGAAAGCGGCAATAAAATTAATGCGGTGCAATGACATAAACTAACTCTGCTTGAAAGAAGCAATGGGGGCTAGGTAACTCGCCAGACTTGGGAATTTATGAGGCTGTTCTTCATCCCAAATCACTTGATAGTAATCGTTCAGAGCATCATAAACCTGAGCATTGTCGCTCACATCATCTAAACGAGAAAGAATAACTAAGGCTTTACCTTCATATTTAGACCTGAATCCAGTTACACATTTATTGGTAATATCGGCATATTCTTCAGGCCGGTCTATTTTACCAATCATATTAATCTCAGGTGACAAATTAGGGTTAATTAACACTGAGCTTAGCCCATTTAAAAATCCGATACGTTCGGCCCAGAATGCACCTAACCCCACGCCTAAAATTAAGGGAGCAGGATCATCTGACTCTTGCAGTTGACGACGGACTTCGTTGAGCAACTGCTGCATATCATTCTTGGGATGCTGAGTGCTATAGCTCACTAACCGCACATCCTTATCAATAAATTGCAATTGACGCATTTTGTCATGATTTCCAAGACTCGTCGCATCAAAGCCATGTAAATAGAGGATCATTTTTCTACCTATAATAATATCGAATATTCACCTTAGCTAACTCAAGCAAACAATGAGTTGAGCCATATCAAATTTTCAGGTATCTAAGTAAACTTTTACTGATTGAATGTTTCGGCCAGAATCTTTGCTTTTCCCCAGCGTTCGTCTTGCTGTAATGCCTGAGAAACTAGAACGGCATCTGGCTTTAAGTGCTTAGCCGTCCTATATGATTTTTCACTTGGCCAATCGAGTTCATTGAGTATTTCTGTTACGCCTTCAGCATCATTACACACTAAAATCATGTTGCAACCCGCATCTAATGCCGCTTTCGCTCTCTGCTTATAACCTCCAACAATTCCCGCACCTTTCATGCCGAGATCATCCGAGAATATCACGCCTTGAAAACCCAACTCACTTCTCAACACTTGCTTAAGCCAGTATGACGAGAAACCAGCAGGATTGGGATCAACTTTGGGATAGATAACATGAGCAGGCATCACACCCTGCAGCTTTTGCTGTTCGATAAGCGCTTTAAAAGGCAGCATATCTAAATTACGTATTTCGGCCTCACTGCGTTCATCTATTGCCTGGGATAAGTGTGAATCCGCCTCTACACTGCCATGGCCTGGAAAGTGTTTACCCACCGCTGCCATGCCTGCTTGATTCATGCCTAAAATAAAGCGCTGAGCGAGACTAATCACAATGTCAGGCTCCGACCCAAATGCCCTATCCCCTATGACTTTACTCACCCTGTTCAGATCCAGTACTGGGGCGAAGCTTAAATCAATATCGCAAGCCAAAAGCTCAATAGCCATGAGAAAACCTAATTCAACAGACCAATTCTGGGCTTTGAGTATATCGCCACCAGCATGAGACAATATCTCGCCCATAGCGGGTATAAGAGTGAAGCCGTCCCGAAAGCGCTGCACTCGCCCGCCTTCATGATCTACGGCGATGATAAGATCAGGCCTCACCTCTCTTACCGACTTTATCAACGTAATTAATTGCTCTTTATTGACAAAGTTACGGGTAAATAAGATCAATCCGCCCACCATTGGATGCTTAAACTGTTCAAGCTCCATTTTGCTCGCTTGGGTCGATAACAGATCTAACATTAGATAACTCACACTAACTCCTACAAGATAGCTGACAACAAAAATCAACGATTAATTCTTAAAAACAATCTTAGAAATATACTACAAGATACTCAGAAAACTCGTATTAACACCACAATATTGCCTTAGCTCTGCTAATCTAAAACTTCTGATTAAAAAAACTCATGATAGGCCATTTAGGAAAGTATGGGATACTTTCAAATTATAGAGCATGGATAAGCAAGTATAGAATAACATATCAAGGCTATAATCCATTGAAACTTACTGAGTCAAATAAAAAAGATTAATAATAGAAACTCATGTAAGACAACAATAACAAATAGGGCGTTAATTATGATAAGTGTATTTGATATGTTCAAGATTGGCATTGGACCGTCAAGCTCGCATACAGTAGGTCCAATGAAAGCTGGTAAAATCTTTATCGACAATCTTGAAAAAGAAGGCCTACTTGAACGTACAGATGAACTCCGTTCAGAATTATTTGGATCCTTAGGACAAACGGGTAAAGGTCACGGCACCGGCAAAGCCATAATATTAGGCTTAATGGGTGAAGCACCTGATACTGTCGATACCAGTGCCATAGATGCGACACTAAAGGACGTGAGTCATCACCAACAACTCTTGATGGCAAATGGGAAACGAGTAATTTTCAGTCGTCAATTTGGTGTTATTTACCACAGACGAAAAAGCTTACCCGCCCACGCTAATGCCATGACTTTATATGCCTATTCAGCCGGTGAATGTATTTATGAGAGAACTTACTATTCTGTGGGGGGAGGGTTCGTTTTAGATCAAGATGAAATAAAAGCCCAAGACGCCTCTCCAGCAGCTCCTATTACAGCCGCACCTTTTGATTTCGACAGCAGCGCTCAACTGCTTGAATCTTGTAATAGCAATGGATTCAGTATTTCCGCCTTAATGATGGAAAATGAGTTAAGTGTTGCAACAGAAGAGGATATCAGAAAGCAGTTGTGGAATATCTGGCAAACAATGAGAAACTGTGTCGAACGTGGTTATCAAAAAGAAGGAATACTGCCTGGAGGACTCAAGCTGAGACGCCGAGCTCCAGCCATGTATCGCAGATTAAAGGCCGAAGGTAAAAACAGTGTTGATCCTCTTACTGCATTAGATTGGGTTGATCTGTTTGCCCTGTCCGTTAATGAACAAAATGCGGCTGGTGATAGAGTCGTCACTGCCCCAACTAATGGTGCAGCAGGAATCATTCCAGCAGTATTATGCTATTACGACAAATTTGTTCAAGAAGTAGATAACGATATCTGTTGCCGCTATCTATTAACCGCAGCCGCCATTGGTATTCTTTACAAGAAAAATGCATCTATTTCAGGTGCCGAAGTTGGCTGCCAAGGTGAAGTCGGTGTGGCCTGCTCAATGGCGGCCGCTGCGTTGACCGAGATCATGGGCGGCACCGTCGAACATGTAGAAAATGCCGCCGAAATAGGCATGGAACATAACTTGGGGCTAACGTGTGACCCTGTAGGAGGCCTAGTCCAAGTTCCATGCATCGAACGTAATGCCATGGGTGCAGTAAAAGCCATTAACGCTTCTCGTATGGCACTACGTGGCGACGGTAACCATAAGGTATCTTTGGATAAAGTGATAAAAACAATGATGGAAACGGGTAAAGATATGCGCAGCAAGTACAAGGAAACAGCTAAAGGTGGCCTGGCTGTTAATATAGTTGAGTGCTAATTAACGCATCGGCCTGTATTTAGTAAAAAGGTTTATTGAATAACAATATGCTTGATCATATTTCATTATCACTAGACATAAAAACTCGCTCCGGCGAGTTTTTATGTCTTAATCTATTAACCAAAATCTAAATAAGTTTTATTTTATTGGCAACTCAATATCAGCAAACATATTTTCTATCAACTGAGGGTCCCTAAGTCCGACGGCTTTTTCAACCACCTCTTTGGTTAGATGCGGAGCAAAGTGCTCAATAAATTCATACATGTAAGTTCTTAAAAAATTTCCCTTTCTGAAGCCAATTTTAGTGGTGCTATGCCCAAACAAATGGCTGGCATCAATAGCCACTAAATCTCTGTCTAAAATAGGATCGATTGCCATAGATGCAATCACACCCACCCCCAAGCCAAGTCTCACATAGGTCTTCAATACGTCGGCACTGGTTGCACTAAATACAACTCTTGGCTCTAATCCTGCACGGTTAAATGACTTTTCAATCTCTGATTCACGGTCGAAGCCAAAGACATAAGTGACTAAAGGAAAACAACCAAGATCTTCAATCGTAATATTGCTACGAGTTGCTAAAGGGTGATCTCGATTCACGACAATCGAGCGATTCCAATGGTAACAAGGCAGCATCACCAGATCGGAATAAAGATGCATACCTTCGGTCGCGATGGCAAAGTCGGCATCGCCTCTCGCCGCCAATTCACTAATTTGAGAAGGCGTTCCCTGATGCATATGTAAATTAACTTTAGGATAACGTTTAATAAATCCGCCGATGATACTAGGCAGTGCATATCTCGCTTGGGTATCCGTCGTTGCAATATTCAACTCGCCCTGATCCGGCTTAGTATATTCTTCTGCAACTTTCTTAATACTCTCAACTTTGCCTATAATATCATTAGCGATACTAATAACTTGTTCGCCAGCCGGAGTCACATGGGTTAAATGTTTACCGCTACGACCAAATATCTGTATTCCGAGCTCATCTTCTAGCATACGAACTTGTTTACTGATCCCAGGCTGAGATGTGTAGAGGTTTTCAGCAGTAGCCGAAACGTTGAGGTTATGATTTACCACCTCTGCAATGTATCTGAGTTGCTGCAGTTTCATCTTGGGTCCTTTAATTCGACCTCTATTTAATGCTTCTTAAAGAGTCTAGAATGGGAGATTAAGTATAATAAATAGTTATAATACAACGTAAATATTAAATCAATAAAGAATATAACATAGAGTCCACTCCATTCACACACCATGAATCAATATCTGATCTAAGATACCTATGCTAGAATGTTGATTTATAGTGGCATTAATATTAACTTTGGCTCTAACCTATATTGGCGCGCCAGTTATTCCTCACGACTGGATTAAACAAACCTAAATCTAGCTTCTAATAAGCTAATTTTAGGTATCGATTTTGAAAAAATCAGGCAATAAAAAGCCCCGAGTCATCGAGGCTTTTATTATGAACTCGTTTTTGATGAAAACAGTTTCACTATGCTTTCGCTTTTGCAGACGTTTTTAGTTTAGTTTTGGGCTTAGCTTTCGTTGCCTTACTCGCTTTTGGCTTGGCTTTCTTCTTCGCCTCAGTCACCCATTTCCCATCAATAAATTTCGAGGTCCAGCCCGAAGCCTTACCGTCGACATCGGTAGCAACGTATTGCTCCTTAGTCTTACGGCTGAAACGAACTGATGCTTTATTACCATCACCATCTTTCACTGGCGCATCTGCTAAATAAGCATACTTAGGCCATAGTAGCTCACGATACTTCACCAATTCTTCCACTAATGGCGCGCGCGTTTCACGTGATTTAGGGAACGTACTGGCAGCCATAAATATGCCAGCCGCACCGTCTCTGAGCACGAAATAGCCATCTGATTTAGTACACTTAAGCTCAGGTAAGTGAATCGGATCTTCCTTTGGAGGCGCAGCTTCACCGCTCTTTAACAGCTTACGGGTATTTTTACACTCACTGTTAGTACAACCGAAGTACTTCCCGAAACGACCATTTTTTAGTTCCATATCATTGCTACAGCGATCACACTCAATAATAGGGCCTTCATAACCCTTAATCTTGAACTGACCGAGTTCAACTTCATGGCCGACACATATGGGGTTATTACCACACACATGTAGCTTGCGGGTCTCATCAATAAGATAGCTGTCCATTGCAGTACCACAGATGTCACAACGATGCTTAGCACGTAATGCATCGGTTTCAACATCTTCACTGTTCTCACTCACCGCTTCTTCGCCGGGAGTTAGATTCATGGTGGTTTTACAACGCTCTTTAGGAGGCAAAGCATAGCCGGAGCAACCAAGGAACACACCTGTGGTACCTGTTCTTATCCCCATAGTACGTTCACAAGTTGGACACTTGATGTTGTCAGTTGACACCATTTCGTTCGGACGCATTCCGCCTTCTTCCGGTGGCAGCTCGGCTTGTTCTATCTGCTTAGTCAGATCTTTATAGAAACCATCGAGCACTTTTTTCCACTCTAATTCGCCCTTGGCGACATCGTCGAGTGTTTGTTCCATACTGGCAGTAAAGTCATAACTCATCAGTTCTTTAAAGCTGCCAACCAAGCTCTCACTGACAATCTCACCCATCTTTTCGGCATAAAAACGACGATTTTCGACACGCACATAACCTCGATCCTGAATCGTCGAAATAATAGTCGCATAGGTCGATGGACGACCGATGCCACGTTTTTCAAGTTCTTTAACCAGAGACGCTTCACTGTATCTCGCTGGAGGCTTAGTAAAATGCTGCTTGGGATCCAATTCTTTAAGATCTAGCTTATCACCCTGATCAACATGAGGCAGCGTATTGTCTTCCTCATTTCTCTTCTTAATACTAGTTTGGACTCGAGTCCAACCATCAAAACGTAGTGTACGACCTGTCGCTTTAAGTTCAAACTCACCAGACTTGACCGTTAAACGAGTGGCATCGTATTTTGCAGGTGTCATTTGACAGGAGACAAACTGACGCCAAATCAATTCATACAAACGCTGTGCGTCTCTTTCCATGTCATTCATCAAAGCAGCATGCACTTTGACATCTGATGGACGAATGGCTTCGTGAGCTTCTTGAGCCCCATCTTTACTGCCGTATCGAATAGGGGCATCTGGCAAGTACTTATCGCCAAATTCTTTACCTATCATTTCGCGCACATTATCTAAGGCTTCTTGACTCAAGTTGGTTGAGTCGGTACGCATATAGGTAATATGACCGGCCTCATAGAGACGTTGAGCCATCATCATGGTCTTTTTAACGCCAAAGCCCAAACGAGTACTCGCCGCTTGTTGTAAGGTCGATGTAATATAAGGTGCCGAAGGTTTGCTCTTCGTCGCTCTGTCATCACGAGCTGCAACAACAAAACTTGACTGAGACAAAGCAGACACCGCTGCTTGAGTTTGCTTTTCATTGACAGGATTAAATGCCTTGCCCTGAAACTTAACCACCTGCATTTTAAGCAGATCATTAGTTTTAGTATTCAATTTTGCATGAATATCCCAAAACTCTTCAGGAACAAAAGCCTTAATTTCACCTTCTTTCTCAACCACTAAACGCGTTGCCACAGACTGAACTCGACCGGCGGATAATCCACGGGCGACTTTTTTCCATAATAAAGGCGATACCATAAACCCAACGACACGGTCGAGGAATCGACGAGCCTGCTGGGCGTTAACCATATTAGTATCTAAATGCGCGGGTTTACTGAATGCATCTTGAATAGCGGTCTTAGTGATCTCGTTGAAGACGACACGCTGATAGCGAGACTCATCTCCACCAATGATCTCCTGCAAGTGCCATGCAATGGCCTCACCCTCTCTATCCAAATCGGTTGCGAGATAGATTTTATCCGCATTCTCGGCCAGAGCCTGCAGTTCTTTAACTACTTTTTCTTTGCCTGGAAGTATTTGATATTTGGCTTTCCAGCCTCTATCAGGATCCACTCCCATACGAGAAACAAGCGCTTGTTTCGCTTTTTCTCTCTTATATATGGCTTTCTCTTCAGGAGGCATCTTCCGAACTTCAGCGGGCGTTTTAGTCGCCACTGTCGTATTAGGACTGGATGATGTTGGTAAGTCTCTTACGTGACCTACACTCGATTTAACAATATAATCTTTGCCGAGATATTTATTAATAGTCTTGGCTTTGGCCGGTGATTCGACAATAACTAGCGATTTACCCATAGAATGATCTGCGCCAAAAAGTCTCAAAATGCTGTAATTTGGCTCCATATATAGAGGGTTGTCTCGATACTTTCAAGTTAAACCCTCTTTTATTTGTACTGATTGAGCTATTTTTAACCATTTTGAAACTATTTTAAATTAAGTATGAAAGAAATAAATGCTTAATTAAAAACTAATATTCCATTATTAGTCATCTAGCAAGTTATTCATGTGAATTTCGATGCAAAAATCACAAAATTAGTCAATTTTGACTCACTTGTGAACCATTGAGGCTTAAGTATACTGACCTCATTTTAGCTTCACCCCTTGAGTTTAACTCTAGCTGATTATTAAAAACTGACAACACATGGGGTTAAATCGAGTATGAAGCAAAATGGATAGAACACGTTAATAAAAAATATTGCTATCCTGATAAGGAAAACCAAGTGAAACATTTTGAAGCGAATTTCGACGGCCTTGTAGGATCTACCCACAACTACGCAGGCCTCTCCTTTGGTAATGTAGCCTCATTGAGTAATGCCGCTGCCATTTCAAACCCAAGAGCGGCAGCCAAGCAAGGATTAAAAAAAGCCAAGGCTCTTGCCGATATGGGGATAGTTCAGGGGATGTTAGCCCCCCAAGAGCGCCCAGACCTTCATACACTTCGCAGAATTGGCTTTAGTGGCTCAGATGCCGAAATTTTAAATAAAGCCGCTAAACAGGCTCCAGCGTTGTTACGTGCCTGTTGTAGTGCATCAAGCATGTGGACCGCAAATGCGGCTACGGTTTCTCCCAGCGCCGATTGTCGCGATGGAAAGCTTCATTTCACTCCAGCAAACCTAGTAGACAAGTTACATCGCAGTATAGAGCCTATCACTACAGGAAAAATTCTGGCGGCGACATTCAATAACGATAAGCATTTCAGCCATCATCAACATCTGCCAGAACACGCCAATTTTGGCGACGAAGGCGCGGCTAACCATACCCGTCTCTGCAAAGAATATGGCAAAACGGGTGTGGAATTATTTGTCTATGGCCAGCAAGCGACCAATCCAGCGGCACCAAAGCCAACAAAATACCCAGCTAGACAAACATTAGAAGCCTCTCAGGCCATCGCTCGTCTGCACCAGCTCGATGATAACAACACGGTTTATATCCCGCAGAATCCTGATGTTATCGATCAAGGCGTATTCCATAATGATGTAATTGCCGTCGGTAATCAAAACGTGCTCTTCTATCACGAGCAGGCATTTTTAGATACTCACAACAAATTAAATGAAATAAGGCAAAAATTTGCTGACTCCCCCCTTCATTTTATTGAAGTACCAACAGATAAAGTTAGCATTCAAGATGCGGTGAAGAGTTATCTGTTTAACACTCAAATCATCACCCTCCCATCTGGTGAAATGGCAATTATCGCGCCGACAAACTGTCAAGAAAATGAAGCGGTACACGCTTACCTTCAGGAAGTTGTCACCCTTGGCACCCCCATCAAACAAGTGCATTATTTCGATGTAAAACAGAGCATGCAAAATGGTGGCGGTCCAGCTTGCCTGAGGTTACGTGTTGCCATGAATGGCACCGAAATGGCAGCAGTTAATCAGCATACTTTGATGAATCACGTGTTATTTAGTGAGCTCAATAACTGGATAGATAAGCATTATCGTGACCGTTTAAGCGTCGAAGACTTGGCTGACCCACAGGTGCTTATCGAATCACGTACCGCACTGGATGAACTCACCCAGTTAATGCAGCTTGGCAGTGTTTATCAGTTCCAAAAATAGAT
>JBAHZX010000065.1:0-31694 GCA_037132815.1 Shewanella sp. | reverse complement strand
TTGATCTTTGTTTGTTTCATTAAGAGCTTTTTAGCTTCTGTTTCACGGCTAAATTTATATAAACCTAGGCAATAGCTGGCTAGGTATTGTGGCTCTTTTCTTTCGGCTCGGCTTAACCAGTGCCATACTTTTTCTAATTCTTGTTCACTGCCAGATTGGGCCTGAATAAGTAATTCATTATTGGTGAGAGTCATGAGGTTTTGGTAATCATTTTCACTAAGGATTTGGTGTTTTTTTATCATTGGGAGCAATAGTTTTAGTGAACTCCAGTCTGCTTGAGCTTGATATAGCTCCAAAGCTAACCTAAGCACAGGCTGTTTACTCTTACTCGTTGGGCAGAGTTTATCTAGTTCGAGTCTAGCCTTGTCTAGCTCTCCTTGTTGGAGTAAGTACCGAGTACGGCTAGTGCTCACGGCTTTAATAGCTAATGGCTCCTGTTCCGCTTGTTGCAGGTATTTGTCTCGTGACTCTGTATCATTCTGATGCTGGGCAGCTCGTGCTGCAGCAAGCAGGTTAAGGGTGGGCAGCTCACCTTTTTCTGCACCTTTAATCATGGCTTTCTCCGCTGTAGACCAATCCTCTTCTGCTAATGCGAGAGCACCTATTAGGGTGTGTTTTTTTGCGGCTTTTCTGCGCCACTTATCGGGTAACAGACGACTGCTGAGTAGTAAGTTAAGTATGAAAATAATCACCCATTCAGCGAGTTGCAATAAACCGTAAAACACGATAAGTGTAACAAGTGCAAAAGCGACACCTGTTTCAACTTCGTAATCCCAAATGGTGAAATATAGGTAGCCATTCATGCCTTCGAAAAAAGGACTAATACAGAAACCACATAAAATAATTCCCAGATAGATCAAAATGCGTATCATAGGGAAACCTCTTTAGTAACCATTAAGTTACCGTGAGTAGCTAACTGTTGGAGCATAGGAGTCGATTGAAAGTGGTTAATACTTGGTGTCTGAATTTCTAAGGTGCTTAATGCATCGAGGGCGGCCAGTATTTCTTCAGTTTGGGTGTTGCTGAGATCAAAGTACTGATAGATCCACTTTCTTGCAAGGGTCAAAGATTGTCGGTAATTAACCTGATCTTGTCGGTGTAGCGCTAGCTGAGATTGAAGTAGCTTATTTCGGATGTTTTCAACCAGGTACCATTGTTGATCTGGCGTGAGTATTGGTGTGATGTCTGTGGTCCTTTTGCGAATAACCACAAAATCGTCTATAAACGCTTTCCAGGATTTAGCGAGGTTATCTTGCCAATCATCTATCGATTCTGTCATCTTTGGGCTGATAGTTTGATTAGCCGCATTGGTTATATCGACTCTATTTAATGGAAGCAGGCTTAGATGCTCTATCATGTTATCAAGGGTCAGTACGGTTCCGGCTATATCTGTACTCTTAATGGCAGACACGGCAGCTATATCTGACGCTAATGCTTTCCTCAGAGAGGTTAGTGAGGGATCTTTCATCGATTCTATGCGGTCATCCGCAGCCTTGAGCAAACTAGCCGAGGTACTGGGATCTTTTTCAAGCCAAAGCTTATTACCGGCCATTCTAACTAGATATTTTGCTTCTTCTGCCATCCAGTGATTGGGGTTACGCTGAGCAAGTTTGGCGACTCTCTGGCTCAGTTGAATTTGATTGTTTGTAAGTTTATCTATGCCAGAGTTTGTACTGTTGGCGAGTTGTTGTTGTTTTCTTTCCAGTCTTGTTATTTTTTTGGCCGGTTCACTTAAGGCTTGTTTCAACTCAAGAGCTAGTGCTTGAGATTTTTCTTTTTGGACTAAAAGTTCCTGATAGAGATAGTAACCGCCACCACAAGTTGCAAAGGTTAATAGTAAGATAAAAATCAGGTTGAACAAAAAACCCCAAGATACACCAGCGCGATTGAGGCTAGTGTCTGATTTGGTATTTCGTTTGTGATTAGGCTGTTTTTGGGGAACGTCAGAATACTTTGGGTCTTTTTTGACTGCTAGAGCGACTTTATTCGCTTCAGCTTCAGAGTCTAGTTCTGCTTGTGCTTCTACAGCATTATCATCTAATTTTTTATTATCCATTAAAACAGTCTCTTTAAAGCGATACAGCTACCAAAATGACGAGTTTAGCGTGTTTACAGGTGAATGTTACAGGCCTAAGGCTGTAATCACTGCCTTACAGTTAGCGGCTTTTGCATTGGTAATGTGTTTAAATCCATTACCAACAGCCAGCTTCTGTACTCGTGAGCTAGGGACTATAATATGACATGAATGCAGCCAAGAAAATAACTCTTTTGGTACCAGCTTGATTAAGTTATCAAGAATTTCGCCACTGGTGATAACTATTGTGTCGATTTTGGCTTGTTGCCAGGCTTGTGCGTTGCTTGCTGATGTTAATGTTGGGCACGTTCTGCGATAAACTTCCCAATAGCTAACATCGGCACCTCTAAGGGTTAATTCATTTGCTAACGCTTCTCTTCCTCCGGAGCCTCTTACTATGATGACTTTCTTTTTAGAGAGAGATTGGAGTTGAGGAAGAGTGAGTAACCCTTCGGTTTGTTGACAGTCTTGAGGGGCTTGTAGGGCTGATACACCCCATAGTGACAGTGCGTTAAGGGTTGCTTCACCAATGGCGTAAAATTGTACCTCTGATGGCCAAGATGTCTTTATTACCTGCGAGGCATATTGTACGGCATTAGTACTGATAAATATAATGATGTCGGCATGTTGAAATAAAGCTATGCCGTGACTCTGGAGTGCTGCTGGAGTCGCTTCTAGCTGAAGTAAAGGTGTGACAATATGTGAGACGCCCTTGGCATTAAGCGCCTCAACCATTAACTGATTTTGTCCTCGGGGACGGGTCAGTAATACTTTCATCTATCAGTCAGGTGATATTGACTGAAAAGCATTTTTTACTTGATATAAACGGCATCTAGAATCTCTTTTGCCCCCTTGCCAAGTAATTCTTCAGCAAGTGATATTCCTATCGTCTTAGCATCAGACTTCGGACCAATACGTGTGCCAGTGATGATCTTGCTGCCATCGGGATTGCCCACTAAACCGCGTAGTGTCAGAGTATCACCTTGGATTTCGGCAAATGCGCCAATGGGAACCTGACAACCTCCTTCCAGATGAGTATTCATTGCTCGTTCTGCGGTCACTCGGTAACGAGTTTCTGCATGTTCAAGTGGTGCGAGCAGGGCTTTTACACGTTCATCATTAGTACGACACTCGATACCTACAGCGCCTTGGCCGTTAGCGGGTAAAGACTCTTCAGCGGAAATAAAACTTGTAATGCGCTGTTCTAGCTTTAGGCGTTTAAGGCCTGCGGCGGCAAGTATTATGGCATCATAATTCCCTGCATCTAGCTTACCTAATCGTGTGCCAACGTTACCTCGAAGATCAGTTATTTTTAGATCGGGTCGCATGCCTCGTATCTGGCACTGACGTCGTAAACTAGAAGTGCCCACGATCGCACCTTGGGGGAGTTCGTCGATAGACTTGTAGTGGTTTGAGACGAATGCATCACGTGGATCTTCGCGTTCACAAATAATTTCGAGTCCCAGACCGTCGGGAAAATCCACCGGTACATCTTTTATCGAGTGAACGGCTATGTCGGCTCGCCCTTCGAGTATAGCGACTTCAAGTTCTTTAACGAATAAGCCTTTGCCCCCCACTTTCGCCAATGGAGTATCTAAGATTATGTCACCTTTAGTACTCATGGGGAGAAGTTCAACAGTCAAGCCGGGATGAAACTTTTCCAGTTCTGCTTTTACAAATTCTGCTTGCCAGAGGGCAAGCGGGCTTTTACGTGTTGCGATTCGAATGACGTTTTGAGACATGCTCGATGTTCCACCAAGGACCTTAGATGCAGTGATGCTAACATTGCTCAGGAATAGATGTAACAAACAGAGCTTGATTTTTTGAACTCTGCCCAAAACTACCTCAGTAAGCACTTGAAATTATCTGATAGGTTCTATTGACTTGAAAGCTTTATACCGCCTTGCTTAAGAATTGACTCTATGACGAAAGGCATGAATTCGCTTTCATTTCGCTCATCGATCCACTTTCCTTTAATATAGGAAAAATGATAACCACCAAATTTCGTTGCTAGCCAGATCTGATGCAGAGGTTCTTGCTTGTTGATTACGATTTTAGAACCATCTTCAAATTCTAGTTGTAATACATTTCCCGAGGCATCGATATCTATGTCGGCATCTTGTTCATCGATAGCAAGCTCAATAGCGTCATCTATTGATTGAAACATCTCATTGGCGAGTTGATGAAATTGCGAGTCTGTCATTGCCATCTGTTGTCCTCCTTCATGGGAATAATTTGAATACTTACATCATAACAATGGAGGTTACTATGCTCCATTACTTTTTACTAAAAAACAATTTAGTGGATATTTATAGCAAAAAAACTCAATTTAATATGTATAAAGCTTATATTTGCTTGACGTAGAAAGATGAAATATGCAACATCAGTAAGGGCTGAGAACAGATGCGTTCTGGGATCGAAACGAGTAAAATAGATAAGATTAAAATAGCACTCATACTCTAATAAGATGGAAAGATTGATGTTGAGAAAAATGACACGGTGTTCACTGATATTGTTTGCCAGCTTTTTTTTGGTCGCTTGCGGACAAACTGGGGCGTTATATAAATCGTCAGATACACAAGATAACCAGAAACAAAAACTTCAACAACCAAAAAAACAGAGTAATAAGGAATAAAGTCTTGGATCATTTTCTCTATAAAAATAATAAATTACTAGCTGAAAATTGCTTGGTGGCAGACTTAGCTCGTACCCATGGTACTCCCTTGTATATCTATTCTCGTGCCACATTAGAACGCCATTGGCATGCCTTTGATCGTGCGGTAGGTGATCATCCTCATCTTATTTGTTACGCCGTAAAAGCTAACTCTAATATTGCCGTTCTTAACGTCCTCGCACGTTTGGGTAGTGGCTTCGATATTGTTTCCGGTGGTGAGTTGTTGCGAGTGATTGAAGCCGGTGGCGACCCGACTAAAGTGGTATTTTCTGGTGTAGGTAAAACCGCCGCAGAAATGGAAATGGCACTTAATGTGGGGATATATTGTTTTAATGTTGAGTCAGCAGCCGAACTTGAGCAGTTAAATATTGTTGCTGGTCGCATAGGCAAACTTGCCCCCGTTTCCCTGCGCATTAATCCAGATGTCGACGCCGGCACACACCCATATATATCTACGGGTCTTAAAGGTAACAAGTTTGGTATCGCTATGGATGAGGCTGAGGCTATTTTCGCCCGTGCCGCCCAATTACCGAACCTTAAGGTGAAAGGTGTCGATTGTCATATCGGCTCCCAGCTGACCGAAATTCAGCCCTTTCTTGATACCATGGATCGTATGTTAGGCTTAATCGACCGACTTATTGAACAGGGCATACATATTGAACATTTCGATGTGGGTGGTGGATTAGGCGTGCCTTATGATGATGAGACGCCACCTCATCCCGATGAATATGCCGCCGCTTTACTCGAATGTTTAGGTGATCGAAATCTTAAGCTTATCTTTGAACCTGGTCGCGCCATTGCCGCCAATGCGGGTATTTTCGTGACTCAAGTGCTCTATCTTAAAGGTAATGGAGATAAACATTTTGCACTGGTCGATGGTGCTATGAATGATCTTATTCGTCCCGCGCTATATAGTGCCTGGCAAAATATTATTCCTGTTCAACCACGAGATGGTGAGACCTTAAGTTACGACATTGTCGGCCCAGTGTGCGAAACCAGTGATTTCTTAGGAAAAGATAGAGAGTTGAATTTAGCTGCAGGTGATTATCTAGCTGTGCGCTCATCGGGTGCCTATGGTTTTACCATGTCATCTAATTACAACTCACGCCCTAGAGCTGCCGAGTTGATGGTCGATGGTGATCAGGCTTATATTATTCGAGAAAGAGAAAAACTGACTCAGCTATGGCAAGGTGAGCAACTCCTGCCATAAACGGTCTATATTAATTGAAGATGCTTCTGTTTCATTCTCAGATAAAGCACCAAGGTGTTATTGAGTGGTGGAACAGGGCGATTTAAAGGATACCTGATTTGATCCATTTCACTAAAATGCATGGTTTAGGCAATGATTTTATGGTGGTTGACGGTGTAACACAGAATGTGTTTTTTTCGCCCGAGCAGATCAAACGCCTTGCCGATCGGAATTTTGGTATAGGTTTTGATCAATTGCTTCTAGTGGAGCCTCCCTACGATCCCGATCTTGATTTTCATTATCGTATTTTCAATGCCGATGGCGGAGAAGTTGAGCAGTGTGGTAATGGTGCCCGTTGTTTTGCTCGATTTGTACGTAATAAGGGTTTGACCAATAAACACAAAATTAAAGTTAGCACCTCTAATGGCAAGCTCACCCTGCGCCTAGAGCGTGATGGCAATGTCACCGTTAATATGGGCATTCCAGTACTCGAGCCAAGTAAAATCCCCTTTAATGCAAAGAGAGCGGAAAAAACATATTTGTTACAAGCTGACACTGCCGAATCTAAGCTACAGACTTTTCTCTGCGGCGCAGTTTCGATGGGCAATCCTCACTGTGTTTTAAATGTCGAAGATATTATGGCAGCAGATGTCAATGGAATTGGTGCATTATTAGCTCAACACGAGCGCTTCCCTAAGGGAGTGAATGTTGGTTTTATGCAGGTAGTGAGTTCAGGCCATATTAAACTTAGAGTATATGAGCGAGGCGCGGCAGAGACGCTTGCCTGCGGTACCGGAGCATGTGCTGCGGTTGTGGTGGGTCAATTACAAGGCAAACTCGATAAGTGTGTTCGTATTGATTTACCTGGTGGTACCCTGACGATTAATTGGGAAGGAGAGGGAAAACCTTTGTGGATGACAGGCCCTGCCGAACACGTATATGACGGACAGATACAAACATGACTGAAATGACTAATGTGAAAAAACAACTGCCTTTCGATGAGATACTGATTCGAGAATACTTACAGGATAACCCTGATTTTTTTACTCGTTATCCTGAACTGTTGTTAGCAATGCGAATTCCACATGCGGAGCGTGGGGCCGTATCCTTGGTTGAGCGTCAACAAGAGATGCTGCGTAGTCGGGTGCAGCAGTTAGAGGAGGAGATCACATCATTAATGGCGATGGCTACTCGTAATGAGATGATCTACATGTTCAATAACCAGTTATCCCTTAAAATACTCCGATGTGAAAATATAGGTGAGCTTAGACAAGAATTATCTGAAGGCTTGAAAGCACAATTCAAGTTTAGTCATGTTCGTTTAATTACGGTACATGACAGTGACAGTGAATTGTCACGTATTTGGAGTAAACGCTTGAGCCAAGGTTATTATTTTGGTCGACTCACTACCGCTGAATCGAAACACCTATTTGGTTGCGAAGTCGGCTCTGTGGCATTATCTAGATTATCTGAACGGTGTGGTCAGGTCATTTTTGCCATCGCTAGCCAGAGTGCTATGCATTTTCATCCGGAAATGGATAATCTGTTTTTGGATCAACTTAAGCAACTCATAGATTACCTCTTGCCTAAATTTTAACTGTGTTCAGAGTCTTTTGCCAATGGCTTACTAAGGCTAGTGGCAACCAAGGAGTTTATTCTATTCCCCTTTAATTTGAAAAGCACAGAGGCTGTAAGTGGATCAAATATGAACGCTAACTGGCTCAAACAGTTTGAAAGTTATTTGCGTGGCGAGCGGCAGCTTTCTGCATATACAGTACGAAACTACCTATACGAGTTGCATCGAGTCTCCGATAGACTCGAGAGCCATACCTCTTCACCTTTTTTGTGGTCAGAGGTCAGCCATGAACAAATTCAACATGTATTGGGCCAACTTCACCGTCAGGGTCTGAGCCCTCGCTCGTTGTCATTAACGCTTTCTGCGGTAAAGCAGTTTTGTGACTTTTTACTGGGTGAGGGAGTGATTAATGCAAATCCTGTAAAGAGTCTGAGTGCGCCTAAGCAAAATAAGCCTTTGCCTAAAAATATGGATCTTGACTCAGTAACCCACCTATTAGAAATAGACGCCGATGACCTTCTGAGTGTGCGTGATAAAGCCATCATGGAATTGTTTTATTCCTCAGGTCTACGACTCGCCGAGTTGGCCGCTCTCGATGTGCTTGATATCCGTTTTGTGGATCGTCAAGTTAAGGTGCTAGGTAAAGGCAGCAAAGAAAGGATTGTTCCCATAGGTCGATGTGCGATCAACGCCATTCAGGCTTGGTTAGCGTATAGAGAGAGTATTCCATGCCAAGACAATGGATTATTCGTTACAGCCAAGGGAAAACGACTCGCCCATAGAAGCATACAAGCCAGATTAGCCAAATGGGGACAGGAACAGTCCTTGAATATGCGGGTCCATCCCCATAAGTTACGTCATTCATTTGCGACTCATATGCTGGAGTCTAGTGCTGATCTACGTGCGGTACAGGAGTTGCTTGGTCATGCCAATCTTTCGACGACTCAGATTTACACAAGTTTAGACTTTCAGCATCTGGCAAAGGTGTACGATGGGGCTCATCCAAGGGCCAGCAGAAGCAAAAAATTGAATAGCGCCAAAGGGGAGGAAAACTGATGATTCGGATATACATTAGGCCTCGCATTTATCAAGCTATTAGCTTCGATCTCGATGATACATTATATAATAATGGCCCAATTATCAGGGCCGCAGAAGTTTCACTTCAGCAATTTTTACATCAAACCTATAGCGAAACTCATCGTTGGCAAAAGGATGATTGGATAAAGCTGAAAACACATATTATTCAGGAACAGCCTGAACTTGCTCATGATACAAGTGCCGCACGATTGATCATGTTGGAACAAGGCCTGCTCATGTTGGGTTATTCTAGACAAGATGCTGAGTGTGGTGCAAGGGCAGGCTTGAATCACTTCTTACATAAGCGTTCAGACTTTACTGTTTCAAGATCTATCATCAACTTGCTTCGAGACTTGGGTGTTAAATATCGATTAATCGGCATCACTAACGGTAATGTTGATGCTGAAAAAATTGGTCTGGGTGATGTACTGGATTTTGTGCTTAACCCTGGTGAAGGCATACGCATGAAACCTTACCCAGATATGTTTTACTTGGCCAGCCGTAGGCTCGATATCCCACTGCATAGTATACTGCATGTAGGAGATAGTCATGGATCCGATGTTATGGGTGCCAGATTAGCTGGCTGCCAGTCAGCTTGGCTCAAACCAGCATTTGACAACGCTAAACAGCAGGAAGGTGGGACATTGTTGCCTCACCTTAAGATTGATTCAATCGCTGAATTAGCTAAATTGACGTTGCGATAGGAGCTTGCCCCAGTGTTGGATAGTGTAGAATAGGCTCTGCCCCTTAGTTACATTTTTGTAAATTAGGCTGTTTAACTCAATATTTTGTTTTTGAAGTGATATATTTGAAACCTGTTTTAGTGTTCACTCATTGCCATTTATGTGTAATGCACTTAACGTGAATATCAGTATCAGGAAGAAGCTGAGTTTTCTCGTTTTTGAATGAAAAATAAGTAGTTATGATCCATTTTAGGCTCCTTTGGGCTTAGATCTAGGATGCGAAATGTCAGAGATGAGACTCATAGAGTTAGGTTTATCACAATATAAGCATAAAATTTAAGCATAAAATTATTTGGATCCAAACATGTCTTTAAAATATTTTTTGATCGCTAGCACATTATTTGCACTATCTGCCTGCCAAAGTACAGCAGAGCCAGAGCTTCAGGACATAGAGCTAACTGGGATATGGCATATAGAGGTAATTGCAGGTCGTCCTGTCATTGATTACAGCCCAGCTCAATTCATCTTTAGCCATAATGGTAAATTTAGTGGAAATAATAGTTGTAATAGCTTCTTTGGTAGATACTCACTTCAAGGCTCATCGATCACACTTTCACCTGCAGGTAGCACGATGAAGGCTTGCGTCGATGCGTTGATGAATCAAGAGCAAAGAATCATGACAGCCATACCCAAAGTCACTTCGGGTCAGATATTCAAAGGTAAAGGTCAGCTTGTATTGAAAGACGCCGATGGCAAAACTCAATTTTTATTGAGTCAACGTTAAAACTATTTATCTTCGAGCGTCGGGGGATATTCTTGGGTGATGAATTTATTTTGATTTTGTCTAAACAATGAGTGTAAGTCTTCACTTTCTCTTCAGGCTCTTCAAACTCGCAAGGTAAATAGAACCTAGAGACTTTAGTGGGATAAAAATCATATGTTATTAGCCAGAATAAACTCATCGACATGCTAGAGTATTTGCTAGGAGATTTGCAAGAGTGGAGCCTTTCAATCAGAAAATAGAGCTTCCCAGTTGAGTGTGGAATTAAATATGCGGACAAATATTCAATTAAGAAGGGGCCAGCAATCCGATCTGGCAGCACTAGTTCGATTCAACCAAGCGATGGCATTGGAAACTGAAAAACTGTCACTGGATGAAGTCCTACTGACAAAGGGGGTAAACGCTTTACTCTCAGATCCAGAAAAAGGCTTCTATCTAGTTGCAGAAGCCAATGGCAAGATAGTGGGTTCTCTGATGGTGACATTTGAATGGAGCGATTGGCGCGCGTTAAATTACTATTGGATCCAGAGCGTTTATATCCACCCTGATAATCGTCGACAGGGTATCTATGGCATGCTATACCAGCAGGTTAAAACCATAGCTGCAGAGAATGGTGGTGCTGCAAGTTTCAGGCTCTATGTGGAACAGGAAAATACCAAGGCGCAACAAACTTATCAAGCCCTGGGGATGGATCAGAGTTATTACTTGATGTATGAAGAGAAAGTAACACAAAACACGAGTTAAAAGTCTCGCCTACATGGATGTAGGTGCCTAGGTTCAGCCTAAATTAATGAACCTGTGGTTAGAGCCTTGTCTAGACCTCTTTTAATTGCCACTGATATTACGCATCTTGAGGTAGAACGGGTATATACCCTGATTGATCTAAATGAATGAAAAATGCAACAGATAACTAAGTTGAAAAAGCTCAGAGTTTTAGTTGGATCGAAAAATCCGGTAAAAGTGAATGCGGCTACAGTTGCTATCAGTCAATTGTTTCCTAATATTGCTATCGAATGTCGTGGTATGCATGCTCCATCGGGGGTGTCAGATCAGCCCATGACAGATTTTGAAACCCGTGAAGGGGCCATCAACAGAGTCAAGTATTGCCAAATGTTTTCCGCAAGGGCTGCACAGAAACCTGATGGCCAGCCGCTCGCTGAACTTTTTATCGCAATGGAAGGTGGTGTGGAAAATTTTGAGTACGGCCCCGCAACGTTTGCCTACACCGTCATTGCCACACAGAACCAGTTCTCCGTTGGACGTAGCGCACAACTGCCCATCTCGCAATCTATTTATAAGTCATTGGTTGCCGGTGAGGAGCTGGGAGATGTGATGGATAAATTATTTAATACTCAGAATATTAAGCAACAAGGTGGAGCCATAAGCCTATTGACCCAAGGACATGCCACCAGAGAGGGTGTCTATACTCAGGCATTAATATTAGCCATGGCACCCATGCTAAATCCAGAGCTTTATCTCGGTTAAGATAACCCATGTTAATTCCGATAAGATAAATTGCAGGTGCAGAGTATGATAGAAGAAAATACATCAAGTCATCAACAAGGTTCCGAGTTTAGATCTGTCTCCCGACAGCTTGGCATGCCTGTAGTGCCCCTCATCTACCTTCCCTTGAAACACAGCAGGTTGAGGCAGCTATGATCCTATATGACAAGGCAACTCAGTGCACAGGGCTTCAGCAGGAATATAAGCTTAGGGTGATAACTCCAGAAGATAATATCTCTATGGCCGAAGTGATACGAACGGTTTCAGCAGAATATGGCCTCAGCGCGGATAAGGGTTATAGTGTAGCAGATCCGAGCTTAGATACTCTTAGTGAGCAATACCAAGCAAGTGATGCTTGCTACTGGATCATAGAGAAAGAGGGTGAACTTTTAGGTGGTGGAGGAATTGCGCCTCTAGCGATGAATACAGCAGTGATAAACACAATGGATAAGCCTTCAAGAAGCCTGGGACGAGTATGTGAGCTACAGAAGATGTACTTTAACCAATCACTTAGAGGAAAAGGATTTGCTAAACGCCTGACTTATCTGGCACTTGATTTTGCTCGTGAGCAGGGATTTAACTTCTGTTATCTGGAAACCACTGCGGAGCTGAATAACGCCGTCAAATTATATGAGTCTGTCGGATTCAAACATCTGGATTCTCGTCTTGGTGATACGGGTCACGATGCTTGCGAGATACCTATGTTGCTAAAGTTATAAGGTTCTAGATCCTAAGGTCTAGTCGGTAGGAACTAAGATCTTTATTTCCCTAGTCTTTTCTATAAAAGATTGTTAGCCTCGAATGATAGTGAGTGTGGCACTGAGCCCAAATAACCAACCAAAGTAATCGTGGAGATTTTATGGAATATCGTCGTATCCCACATTCCAACCTTGAAGTCAGTGAACTCTGTTTAGGCACCATGACTTGGGGTGAGCAGAACACACAAGCCGAAGCCTTTTCTCAGCTGGATTATGCCATAGGTGAAGGCATTAATTTTATCGATACTGCCGAAATGTATCCCGTTCCTCCCAAGGCTGATACTCAAGGTGAGACTGAGATAATCCTTGGTAACTATCTTAAAAGAAGTGGCAACCGAGACAATTTGATCATTGCTACAAAGGTATCAGCTCGGGGCCCTAAGAGTGATTTTATCCGCCCTAATATGGCTCTGGACTGGCGCAATATTCATGATGCAGTCGATGCCAGCCTAGAGAGGTTACAGATTGATACCATCGATCTGTATCAGATCCACTGGCCAGACCGATATACTAATTTTTTTGGTGAGCTATCCTACCAACAGAGCGATAACAATGATAACGAGAAGCAGACTCCTATCGTAGAGACGCTAGAAGCCTTAGCTTCTTTAGTTGTGGCTGGAAAAATCCGTTATATTGGTGTTTCCAATGAAACCCCTTGGGGTTTGATGCAGTATCTACGGCTTGCCGAAAAACACGGCCTACCTAAGGTCGTCAGCGTACAAAACCCTTATAGCTTACTCAACCGTAGCTTTGAAGTCGGCATGGCAGAGATAAGCCATCGTGAAGAGGTTCCCTTACTGGCCTATTCTCCTTTAGCATTTGGCACACTGACAGGGAAATATCTTGACGATAAATGGCCACAAGGAGCTAGGCTTAGTCTGTTTAGGCGCTTCTCTCGTTATACAGATACACAAAATGCTATCGATGCCACTAAGGCTTATGTAGAACTAGCGCGCGAGTTTAAGCTAAGTCCGGCACAGATGTCATTAGCCTTTGTCACTTCACGCAAATTTGTCGCTTCAAATATCATAGGTGCCACCAACCTTAAGCAGCTCAAACAGAATATCGATAGCATCAATATCTGCATTTCTCCTGAGATTATGGCAAGACTCGATGAATTGGCACAGATCTACCGACTCCCTTGTCCATAGCAGTAAAATAAACATAATTCTATCTATGAAGGTAGTGATTCAATAAGCCAATAACAGTGAGTCATTTTTGCCCTTTATGTATACCTACGCTAACTTTACACAGCAATAGTAAACGAAGTGTTGTTCGTTACCATCCGAGGTTTGAATTGACTCTTTTTCATGTATGGCCAAAAAGTAAAACAGATAATTTAGCTCAAAAGTCACTTGTATTAGCCGCTCTAATCTAGGAACATTTAACAACCTTTTTGCGATGAACTACTGGAGCAAAATAATGGATTTTCCCCAACTGCGTGCTCAATTTCCTACACTCGAGCAGACCTTAGAGGGATACCCTCTGTGTTATCTGGACTCGGCAGCCACCAGCCAGAAGCCCAAGCGAGTCATAGATGCTATGACGCAGTATTATCATAAAGATAATGCCAATGTCCATCGTGGTGCGCACCAGCTCTCGTCCAGAGCCACATCTCAATATGAGGCGGTGCGCGATCGGCTAAAAGGCTTTATCAAGGCCGATCGCCGTGAAGAGATAATCTTCACCCACGGCACCACAGAGTCAATAAATATGGTCGCCCATGGCTTGACTAATCATATACATGCTGGCGATATCATCTTAATAGACACGGCGGCTCATCATGCCAATATTGTTCCCTGGCAAGAACTTGCTAAGCGCAGCGGCGCTATCATTAAGCCAATTCCACTGACAAAGGATTGCCGGCTCGATGAACCAGCTTATGTAGAGTTACTCAAAGAAAATCCATCTATCGTTGCGCTATGTCATGTATCTAACGCACTGGGTACACTTAATCCGGTGAATCGTTTAGTCAATCAAGCCAAGGCTGCAGGGGCTATCACTTTAGTCGATGGTGCTCAGGCTGTTGCCCATCTAGAGATAGATGTCCAAACTTTAGCTTGCGATTTTTATGTGTTTTCCGGTCACAAAATGTATGGTCCAACCGGAATAGGAGTGCTCTATGGCCGTTTCGATATTCTGAATAAACTAGAGCCTATGATGACGGGTGGCGAGATGATCAAGACCGTCAGTTTCGATACCAGCGAATTTAATATATTACCTAACAGGCTCGAAGCCGGAACCCCTCCCATAGCAGAGGTTATCGGTCTTGGTGCAGCCATCGATTTTATTCTAGATCTGCCGAAAATAGAAACGGTTCAACGGGAGCAGCAACTATTAATTTACCTGCAAACTCAATTAACTGATTTAGGTGATATTAGCTTATACGGTGCCCATGAAAACAATATAGGCGCAGTCGCTTTTAACTTGGCCAGTGAGCATCATCAAGATGTAGGGATCTTGCTCGATCAGCAAGGAGTCGCCGTCCGCTGTGGGCACCACTGTGCGATGCCCCTGATGCAGAGTTTAGCTATCAGGGGCTGCTGCCGTGCATCTATAGGTGTATATACCAGTAAAGAAGATATCGATCGCTTCATAGAGGCGCTGACATCGGTAAAAGAGATGTTGCTAGACTAAGTCATCAGCAATCAATAATGAATTCAAATTTTGATTGGTTCTAACAAACATTCATTACACATATTTAAATAAAAGCAAACGGGTCCACGATATGAACTCAGCACCACAGCCTGCCACAGCGGTCTTTTTAACACTTAAGTTTGATAGAGATGAAATATGGCTTAGATTCGACAATGCCAACAATTGGCAGGAGCGCTATCGCCAGATAATGATCTTGGGCAAGATCTTACCTGAATTAGAAGATGAGTTTCGTGTGGGGCAGGCTCAGGTCAGAGGATGTGAGAGTAATGCATGGCTCTATCATAGTGAAATAAAGGGCAAGCATTACTATCTTGCTGATAGCGATGCTCGCATACTTAAGGGGTTGATCGCACTATTATTGATAGCTTGTCATGGCAAGAGTACAGACGAGATAGCGAGTTTTGATATAGATGTATACTTCGACCGATTAGGCTTAACTGGACAACTCAGCCCATCCCGCACCAATGGCTTATTCGCCCTAGCTAAGGCGATAAAAGCATTGGCTTTGGCGTCACCTCTTAGATCCTCTCTTGAATTCAAGCCTACATCCGGATAATAAGTGACAGATTTATTAGATAATAAGTTTCAAATATCTTTTTTGATAGTGTTCATTGAGTTGGTTTAGATATTGGTAGGCAGGTGGTTTATTTTTACAGCTGGGATTTTGCGGCGTCAACTTTCGAGAAATCTAGACCGAGCTCTACGACGGCTTCTTTTATCAGGGCTGGGTTTTGCATCACCTGTGTCATCAATAGCTGTAATTTTTCAGGAGGAAGGCCTAGTTGACCAATTGTGGCTATCGCTGAGATAGGGTTTTCGGTTAAGGTCTGGAATAGTTCGTTAATCTGTGTTTCGCTGATATTGTGCTCTTTTAAGATCTCAAGAATAGGGTTCATTACATTACCTGTGTAGTTTTAGAGTAGGTAGTAATTGTATCACTCCTCAAAGGTATTCTTGGTGTTTTGTTTATCTATTTAAATGGTTTTTTTAACATAACATCATAATGAAGGTGATGTATTACATGCTCGCATTCACACTTGTCACCTTGCTGTAAGTAGCTGAAAAAGCTGCTCAGCCCCTGACCATTTAACCTCCAGAATGGGTATATTACCATGTGCATGATATAATTCCGACCGTGGTTAATGGATTGTAGTTATACTTTTTTCAGGGGCTGGCCTCTTAGAAAAAGCCACGATTACATTAATTTTTAGTTAAATTTGAACTCCTGCAAAATGTGGTTGATCTTTGATTTCACAGGTTCTCACTTGATTAACGATACTTTGTGCTAATTTTGGCGTCATGGCCTGTACTATTTTTCTCACTTGAACTTCCTAGTTGATTCTAATCATCAAACATTAGCTCGCATACTCACTTATAGGTATACCAGTTTCGTGCCAACTTGTGTTAAACACCATTATCTACTGATAATAAAGGCTTTTACTGTTTTTATTCGGCTATTTACAAAGAGGGGTTAGGTGGCAACTTGCACCAAAATGGGGTGGCGTTGCTTTTAATTGATGCAATAAGTGGTGATAATCTTATTCAATGGAGTTGGTATTAAACCTTAAGCCTGATTTATGTAGATGAAGGCAATATAAATGTTGAGGTGTTGTTGTGCTTGCTAGCCATTGAGATAGCCATTGAAATGGCTATCAATTTTGCTTGCTATCTATGCTGTTGATTAAAAAGCGCCTGCTGCTCCAGGAAATACTACTGGAGAGGTGTTGCCATTATCACTCACGCTGGCGACACCGAATAAATAATTGTCGATAACCATCTTGTCGATTTTGAATGAATTGACCTTGCCTACAAAACGGCTATGACTCCATTCAGCTTCTGTAGTGAGGCGCCAATATACACGGTAACCCACGACATTTTGTTGTTTAGACTTTTGCTGCCATTTTAAAGTAGTGTTGGCGGAGACTTTACCTTCAATCGTGACGGATTCAGGGGGGGCAGGAGCCCAAGCCATAGAGGCCAGACTGATGGCGTTAAGTGCAGTAAGCTTGGCTGTAAAATCAAAGTCTACACCTTCAATAACATCCCCGTAATCTATGCCGTTCTCGACGCGAATATTTTGGTGTTGACGATTATAGTTTTCGTTGGTTTCCATGATTCGCACAGCGGGAAAGCCGGCCTTATTAAATGGCAGATGATGGCCACCGCGACCGAAACGATCTAAACGATAGATCATCATTACATTTAGGTTTGTCATGTACTGATCGGCTAAGGTTTTTATCTTACGTGCTAGGTTGCGAGATGCCGAATCATTCTCGCCGCCGCTGAAATAACGTTCCTTGGCTTCTTCGGGGGTTTCGGCGATGCGAACACCTTCAGAGAAAACCCGCACCGAGTGATTATCGATGACCCCATTAATCCCTTCTATATTGCCTATCATGTCATTATTAAGTACAGCTTGAACTTGCCAGTGTTTATCTTTGGCGTATTGAGCCAATATTGCACCACCATAGAGCCCCTGTTCTTCACCAGATAGGGCAGCATATATGATAGTGCCGGAAAACTGATATTTAGACAGTACTCGAGCTGTTTCAATGGCTCCGGCGACACCGGATGCATTATCGTTAGCCCCAGGTGATATAGAGGTCGAGTCCATCACACTCGTGATACGGGAATCGATATCTCCGCTCATGATAACTACACGTTTAGGGTCAAGAGTTCCGCGTTGAATAGCGATAACATTTACGACTTGTGTGGGGATGGGTATTCGCTTACCGGTTACAGTATCGGCAAGTGTGATGACTTCTAGGCAGTGACCACATTCAGCGGATATGCGTTCAAACTCAGCTTTAATCCAACGTCGTGCAGCACCTATGCCTTGGGTATCAGATTGGGTTTCTGACAAGGTATGGCGGGTACCGAAACTCACCAATTTTTCAATATCACTGCGCAGTCTGTTAGCGCTTGGTAATATGGCAATATCATAGAGGCGCATATCTTCCTGAGAAGGAGCCACTGTGGGAGATGTATTTGTTGCCCAACTGCTTGTGGTGAATAATATACAGGCGAGTGTACCTGATAGGAGTAATGCGGGAGCGATGCATTTAGCTGAGAATGAGCAGTGATTTATAAGGGGAGTCAGAGTAGGCATGGAAATCTCTATTTATTATTTTGAGCCTTACTTTATCAAAAAATAATCAAAAAATAATAGGCTCACTTCAAGTTTAAGTCACTTTTAACTTCAATGGGTACTATACGACCTTGTTCACCAGCAATAATAAACTATATCTCAGCTCTTGCAGCACCTCAAAAACAAAAATAGCTTATGTTGCAAATTATTACTGAACAAAATTTTGGCTACATGCTCTTTGTACTTATAGCCTTGTTGTTTCACTTCTTTAAATTGATTGGAACCGCTTTACTAATCTGTCAATCACGGCAGGTAATTGAGAAGGTACATTGTTGAAATAATGGGTGAACAGAGGATATTTTAGAGGAGGGCAATAACACAACGGGGGTACATATCAACAAAAACGGGATTTCTATTCCTAGAAATCCCGTTTAAATACAGTATATTAAGGTATTAGTCTTAGTTCATGCCGTATTTTTTTAATTTTTTACGCAGAGTTCCGCGGTTGATACCTAGCATGTTCGCAGCGCGAGTCTGGTTACCACGAGTGTGCTGCATGATGATATCTAGCAGAGGAGCTTCAACTTCGCTCAACACCATTTCATATACTTCTTCAGCTTCTTGTCCATCCATTTGAGCGAAAAAGTTTGTTACAGCGCGCTTTACAGCGTCACGTAGTAACTGAGGCTTAATAGTACCGTTAGCGGTTTCGATTTTGCCAACTGTAAGCTGATGAGTTTCTGTGTTAGTAGTCTGATCAAACATTCGTATTCTGCTCTTTAATTAATTCTATGCAATTTCATCAAAATAGCGTTCCACCATGGAACATTGTTTTTCAACAGTCTCCAGCCGATTAAATTCGGCACGGAATGGACGCTGTTCTTCCTGGTCCAAATACCATCCAACATGCTTTCTCGCAAAACGGATGCCCTTATAATCACCATATAGTTCATATAAGTTTTTAAGATGTTCTAGCATCACAAGACGCTTCTCATCCATCTCAACAGGCGCTAGCTTGTTACCTGTTTCCAGGTAGTGTTGAATTTCTCGGAAAATCCAAGGCCGTCCCTGGGCACCTCGTCCTATCATGAGAGCATCGGCACCCGTATGGTCAAGCACATAGTGTGCCTTCTCTGGGGTAACAATATCTCCATTAGCAATAACAGGGATCGAGATATTCTGTTTAATAGCCTTAATCGTGTCGTATTCGGCGTCGCCTTTATACATGCATTGCCGAGTTCGACCGTGAACGGCTAATGAGGCAATACCACAATCTTCGGCTATCTGGGCGATGTGAACACCATTCCTGTGTTCTGGAGCCCAACCGGTTCGAATCTTCAGTGTCACCGGTACATCGACTGCAGCTACCACGGCTTGTAAAATTGCTTTTACCTGCGCTGGGTTTTGTAGCAGAGCTGAACCAGCTTGCTTCCTATTCACTTTCTTAGCAGGACAACCCATATTAATATCAATGATCTGTGCTCCCTGTTGTACGTTAACAACAGCGGCATTGGCCATTAATTCAGGATCGGCGCCTGCTATTTGTACTGAGCGTATTCCATTTTCACCAGCATGGTTCATACGCTGGCGGCTTTTGTCTGTGTCCCAAACATCGGGATTAGATGAAAGCATTTCTGAAACCGCCATGGCAGCACCATAACGAATACAGAGATTTCTAAAGGGTTGGTCTGTGACACCTGCCATTGGCGCCACGATCAGCTGATTTTTCAGTTGATAGGGTCCAATCTGCATTTTCAACATACCTAGCGCTTCAAAGGGGCGCCATGATACGTCTTTTTTGAGCTGGTGAAAAGGTCAATAAATGACCTGAGACAAACTTTTTTTCTTGACTTTTTAAAGCTGAGAATAGTTTGGTGGGACAAGGTGGATTATCCCTTACAGCTATTTACGCACTCCTGTCAAGCGAGTCCAATCTTCTTTGTGAACTGGCTCATTCATATTGAACCATTCGGTGTAAAATTCAGTTACCTCGTTAGCTTGTTCTTTTAGCAGTCCAGATAATGCTAATTGACCACCAGGCTTTATTTTTTGAGCAATTAATGGGGCTAATTCACGTAATGGCCCCGCAAGAATGTTAGCAACTAATATATCGACTTTAAGATCCTTCGGTTGATCTTCCGGCAGGTAGAGGCTGATCTGTTTTAATACACCATTGCGCTCGGCGTTTGCTTTTGAAGCCTCGATTGCTTGGTGATCTATGTCGATTCCTGTGACTTTTTTTGCTCCTAGTTTGAGTGCCGCAACGGCTAAGATCCCTGAGCCACAACCGAAGTCGATGATCTCTTTATCGGCTAATTCCAGTCCATCTAACCATTCTAGACATAAGGCAGTAGTGGGGTGAGTACCAGTACCGAATGCTAACCCAGGATCTAATATGACATTAACCGCTTGGGGATCTGGGATTTCACGCCAGCTAGGACAGATCCACAGGCGCTTGCCAAATTGAATTGGATGGAAGTTATCCATCCATTCTCGTTCCCAGTCTTTGTCTTCGACCTGTTCGATTTTATAACTAAAATCGCTACCTAAATAAGGTACTAATTTTAACTGCTCGATAATAGCTGAAAGATCTTTGTCCGCTGCAAATAATGCGGTTAATACCGTGTGATTCCAAAGGGGTGTTTCACCCAATGTAGGCTCATAAATTGGAGTGTCTTTACCATCTTCTAAGGTAATAGACAGTGAACCTTCCTCCATCAGCAGATCGCTCAATGCATCGGCGTGTTGGCTATCGCTATCAATTTTAAGTTGGATCCAAGGCATGGTTCTGTCTCGCTACTTGTAAAATGACAGCTATTGTATACCCAAGCCTGCATGTTTTGCGAGTTTCAAAGTAATGAATGGCCTGAGTTATAAACCCGTTCTACCTCAGTCTGCTCTGAAACCTGCACTTTTAAGTAGAGCGGGTATTTAGCTCAAATGAATATAAATATGGCCGCCGGCCACCTTGTTTAATAATAACTATTTAAATTAAAACGGGTAAATGGTATTACCTCTGCTTGTAAGTTTCTCCATTGTTTGTGACAGACTTCAAATACTTAGCTTTAATCCAGTGAGTTTAATCACGAAATGTAAAGGCCGTTCGTTCCATTATAATATTTCTGATACAGTTTAAAACTCGACAAATAGGCACATAAGAACATGACTGTGAGAAATCTACTACCCGCATCTAATATCCCTGGACATCCTTGGTCCGCAAAAGCCGATATAATTCAAAGTGCCACTGGTATTTTGTTGGGCTGTTTTATATTAGCGCACCTACACTTCGAATCGAGTATTTTGCTTGGTAAAGAAGCATTTTATCAGGTGGTGCAAATACTGGAAGGTGGCATGTTCAGTGAAACTGGTCACGGTTTCCCTGTTCTGACTACAATCTTTTCAGTTTTCATTATGTTTGTGGTGATCTTGCATGCAGCGTTTGCACTGCGTCGATTTCCTGTGCAACTAGGCCAATGGCGAGCCCTTCGCAGGCACATGACTGTCATCAATCATAAAGATAGCCACGCCTGGTTCTGGCAGCTTGTTACCGGCTTCATTTTATTTTTTTTGGCACCAGTGCACATTTTCGCCATGATCACTAATCCTGAAATTGGCCCCCATCTATCTGCTGAACGTGTTTATCATGACAATGCTTGGTTGCTCTATGCCTTGCTACTACCAGCTGTGGTTATCCATGCCATGATTGGTTTGTACCGTGTTGCAGTTAAGTGGGGGATAATCGCTAACCGTTCAGCTTTAAGAATATTGGCTAAAGTAATGATTATTTACCTGATTACTATCGGTGTACTGAGTTTAGCGTCATATATTTACATCGGTAGTGGTTTGTCATTGCCTATTGAGCGGTATATCTCAACTAGCCATTAGCCATGATTACCTTTCTACTTTAATGAACAAAGGCTGAAACGATGTTGTGCTACTAGGGCTTAGCCGCTTGCGTAGTGAGAGGCAGAAAACCGTTTTGGTTTTTAACCTTGAGCATCTTAAACCTAAAATTCTCCCCCCCCCTTTTTTTAAGGAGCAAGTGTGAAACTGATATATACCGATTCTTTAGTAATTGGAGCTGGATTAGCTGGCTTGCGAGTTGCCATCGCCTCCAAGGAGCGCGGGCTCGATACTGTAGTGCTTTCTCTTATTCCTGCTAAGCGATCACATTCCTCAGCGGCACAAGGTGGCATGCAAGCGAGTCTAGGTAATACCGTGAAGGGAATGGGTGATGATGAAGACATTCATTTTCAGGATACGGTAAAGGGCTCCGACTGGGGGTGTGATCAAGATGTTGCTCGTATGTTTACGCACTGTGCCCCCAAGGCAGTTAGAGAACTGGCAAACTGGGGTGTCCCTTGGACCCGAGTGACAGAAGGCCCGAGACAGGTGGTGATGAATGCAAAAAAGGTCACCATAGAAGAGGCTAAGGAAGCCCATGGTTTGATCAACGCCCGTGATTTTGGTGGTACCAAAAAATGGCGTACTTGTTATACCGCAGATGGAACAGGGCATTCGCTGCTTTATGCTGTTGATAATAAAGCTATTTCTATGGGTATTCCTGTCCATGAACGCATTGAAGCCTTGGCACTTATTCACGATGGTAAGCGTTGTCATGGTGTGGTCGCCCGCTGTTTGATAACCGGAGAGCTAAGAGCCTATATCGGCAAGTCGACCACTATTGCTACTGGCGGTTATGGCAGGATTTATGAAGTATCGACTAATGCCATTATTTGTGAAGGCATCGGTCAGGCGCTCGCCCTAGAAACTGGTGTCGCGAAGCTGGGTAATATGGAAGCGGTTCAGTTTCATCCGACCGCCATCGTACCTGTTGGTATTTTGACAACCGAAGGCTGTCGCGGTGACGGTGGTTTGCTAAGAGATAAAGACGGCCATAGATTCATGCCAGATTACGAGCCAGAGAAAAAAGAGTTGGCTTCCCGTGATGTGGTTTCTCGTCGCATGACAGAACATATGCGCAAAGGGAAAGGGGTTGATAGTCTCTATGGTCCACATTTGTGGCTTGATATTACCTTGCTTGGCCGTAAGCATATTGAAACTAATCTGCGTGAAGTAAAAGAGATCTGTGAGAATTTCTTAGGGATCGATCCCACTAAAGAGTGGATTCCGGTTCGTCCAACTCAACATTATTCTATGGGGGGAATTCGTACCGATAAAACAGGTCAAAATCCTCAGCTAAAAGGTTTATTTAGTGTTGGTGAAGCAGCGTGCTGGGATATGCATGGTTTTAATCGACTCGGTGGTAATTCGTTGGCGGAAACGGTGGTCGGTGGCATGATTATTGGTAAATATGTTGCCGATTTCTGTGAGCAAAATACCTTAGAGATAGACACCGAACTTGCCGAGTCATTTATCGAGAAGGTGCGCAGTGAAATTGATGATTTAGTGGAAGGTAAGGGTACAGAAAGTCCGTTTGTGATCAGAAAAGAAATGGAACGGATCATGATGGATTATGTGGGTATTTTCCGCAATGGTATTGAACTCGATAAAGCCGTTTCTGAGTTGCAAGCGCTACTCATTCGCTCGCGTGATATAGGTCTTAAATGTAGCAAACGTCATGCTAATCCTGAATTGGTCGAAGCACTACGTGTTAAGCGTATGTTGAAAGTCGCGTTAACTGTAGCATGCGGCGCAGCAGCCAGGACGGAGAGCCGTGGTGCCCATGCCCGAGAGGATTATCCTCAAAGAAACGATAAAGATTGGTTAAACAGAACACTTTCAAGCTGGCCTGATGACAATGCCCTCTCGCCTGTACTGAGTTATGAACAGTTGGATGTGATGACAATGGAGTTGCCACCTGGGTATCGAGGTTATGGTATCGACAATGCTATTGCTCATCCTGATACAGAAAAGCGGGAGCAGGAGATCGCTAAAATACTGAGTGAATTGGATGATGATGCTGATTGTTATCAGAGACAAAATGCCATTATGCCCTTTGTAGTCCCTGATTCTTTAATGGCTAAAAATGAACGTCTAAATGATAAATTGAATGAAAATAGTAAGCGTGCGCACGGTGAGGGGGATAGCTAAATGAATCAAGTAGAGACTAAAGGACGTACTTTAACATTCAATATTTTTAGATATGATCCACAAGTAGTGGGTGATAAGCCTAAGATGGTGCAGTACCAAATTGAAGAGGCCCCAGGCATGACAGTGTTTATCGCATTGAACATGTTACGTGAGCATCAAGATACTTCTCTGCAGTTTGATTTTGTCTGTCGTGCTGGTATTTGTGGTAGTTGCGCTATGGTGATTAATGGTTTTCCTACTCTGGCATGTCGAACGTTGACAAGCATTTATCCTAAAGGCGATATAACCTTGATGCCGCTACCTGGCTTTGAGTTGATTGGTGATCTGTCGGTTAATACCGGTAAATTCATGCGCGAACTCGCTGAGCGATTGAAGTTGTGGCTACACCCAGTGAGTGAGGACACTGATGTCCATAGAATAGAGTCTCCTATGCAACCTGAGGAAGCCGCAAAACTCTATGAGTTGGAGCGCTGTGTGGAATGTGGGGTTTGTGTATCGGCCTGTGCCACTAAACAGATGCGGGAGACCTTCGTCGGAGCCGTGGGCATGATGAAGCTAGCTAGATTCGAGCTTGATAGCCGTGATAATCGTAGCGTCGAAGACTTCTACCATGTGATCGGCAATCAAGATGGTGTATTTGGTTGCATGACTCTATTGGGCTGTCAAGATAATTGTCCTAAGGATTTACCCCATATGCAACAGATAGCGTATCTGCGACGTAAGATGGCAACGGCTCATGTATAGAGGGTCGCTTCCCTTTGCTGTAGATAGCCCAGATGCTGTGTATTTATGAAAAATAAAACCTAGTTGGGGTTGATACCTGTTCCACTTCAAAGTGCAGGTTTCAGAGCCGATTGAGAAAATCCAATTCAAGGTGTGTTGTTGAAATAATGGTGGTTCCTTATAAGCCACTTCTTCCAAAGGAGTACAACGCAGGAGCGGATTTGTTCATGGCTACCATCGGGTGGCTTTAAAAGTGATTTATACTGCATTATTGACCTTGCCCTTTTTGTTATAGGAAATAGGCATAGGCATAGTCTATGCACTGTGAACAAAGCCTCGCCTACATGGATGTAGGTGCTTAGGTTTAGCCGGGAGCAATGAATCTGTACCTAAGTTACTTTTAATGGCCAATGAAATCATGCGTTTTTAGGTAGAATGGGTATAGCAGTTAAATCAGCTAAATAATAATGCTAGGTTGTCACACCTTTGGAAAAAAGACATAACGCTTTTACAAGAAATCCAGATATAAAAAAGCCGCAACGAATGCGGCTTTTTTATATTATGGGTTCTAATGCCTATTTCTTACAGGATATAGAGGCAAAGGGTCTAGCTTTTACCGCCGCCTCTCATTGCCTTAAAGAACTCATCGTTTGTTTTGGTTAAGGCGAGCTTATCGATAAGGAACTCCATGCCAGTGACTTCATCCATAGGATGAAGGATTTTACGCAAGATCCACATCTTCTGCAGTTCGTCGGGAGTCGTGAGTTTTTCTTCACGGCGAGTACCTGAACGGTTGAAGTCGATAGCAGGGAAGACACGCTTCTCTGCGGCTTTACGGGACAGATGTAATTCTTGGTTACCCGTACCTTTAAACTCTTCATAGATAACTTCATCCATTTTAGAGCCAGTATCGACAAGAGCGGTTGCGATAATGGTTAAGCTACCACCATGCTCAATGTTACGTGCAGCACCGAAGAAACGCTTAGGACGGTGAAGGGCGTTTGCATCAACACCACCAGTAAGTACTTTACCCGATGATGGGATCACAGTGTTGTATGCACGAGCAAGACGAGTGATGGAATCCAGTAGGATGACGACGTCTTTCTTATGCTCAACCAGACGTTTAGCTTTTTCGATAACCATCTCAGCTACCTGAACGTGACGACTGGCTGGCTCATCGAAGGTAGAAGCAATCACTTCCCCTTTTACCATGCGCTGCATCTCGGTAACTTCTTCTGGCCGCTCATCGATAAGCAGTACCATCAATACCACATCAGGGTTATTGTGAGTAATGCTTTGAGCCATGCTCTGTAGCAGTAATGTTTTACCTGCCTTTGGCGGCGCAACAATTAACCCGCGCTGACCTTTACCAATTGGCGAACAAAGGTCAAGAATTCTCGACGTTATATCTTCGGTCGAGCCATTACCGCGTTCCATACGTAGACGCTCTTCAGCATGCAGTGGGGTAAGGTTTTCGAATAATATTTTGGTGCGGGAGTTTTCAGGCTTGTCGAAGTTGACTTCAGCTACTTTCAATAGGGCGAAATAACGTTCACCTTCTTTTGGAGGTCTGATCTTACCAAAAATGGTATCACCAGTTCGCATGCTGAAGCGACGGATCTGACTTGGAGATACATAGATGTCATCTGGGCCTGCAAGGTAGGAGGCATCACCACTGCGAAGGAAGCCAAATCCATCTTGTAAAATTTCGAGTACACCACCACCAAAAATATCTGCACCGCTTTTGGCGTGGGCTTTTAATATTGAAAATATAATGTCCTGCTTACGAGCGCGGGCGGTATTTTCAACTTTCATCTCTTGGGCAAGTGTTACTAAGTCTGAAATCGACTTGTCTTTTAATTCTGATAAATTCATCTTGGTGGGTCTTTTTATGCGAGACAATGCTATTTATAATCAAGTGGTCATCAAGTATTTTATTACAATTTGAATGTTGATCGAATAGCGGGATGTGGGTTAATAGACTGAGTCTGGTTATTAAAGTAGCACTATAGTGACTGTACGTCTAGGCTTTTAGTTTAATCTGACACACTTTATTGAATTAGCTGTGTCAGGGGTCACTATTATGCCTTGCATCTGAAGCTACTTTATACTTTTGGCTGACTTACATATAAAAAACCTACAGAGCGTTAAAGTTGAGTGTCAATAAACTCTTTTAATTGAGTTTTAGACAGTGCGCCAACTTTTGTGGCAGCTAATTCGCCGTTCTTGAAAATAAGGATTGTTGGGATACCACGTACACCATATTTAGTGGGGGACATGTCGTTTTGATCAATATTGAGTTTAGCGACAGTCACTCTGCCGGCATACTCTTCGGCGATGTCATCTAAGATTGGTGCAATCATTTTACAAGGGCTGCACCATTCAGCCCAAAAATCAACGACTACAGGTAGTTCAGAGTTTATGACGTCTTTATCGAAGCTGCTGTCGCTTAATTCTACAATCTTATCGCTCATGATCTTCTCCAGTTAGGGTGCCATCGCTGGTTTGTTAATGGCTTAACCTGTATATTGGGCCTGAAAAATTACTTTTCAAGGTGATTTTGATATCATTTAAAGTTACTTTTTATAATTAGTCGCTATTTCAAACGATTGAGTTTCTTATTGCAACCCCAACTGGTATGCTGCCGCTATGAGCGAAACACATTTATCTAATCAGAAGTTTGCCGACTTTTCTCTTCATGAAGGGATAAAAACAGCACTAGACGAGAGCGGCTTTGAATTTTGCACGCCTATTCAAGCAGCATCATTACCGATCCTTTTACAGAAAAAAGATATCGCGGGTCAAGCACAGACCGGAACAGGGAAAACTTTGGCTTTCCTTGTGGCGACCTTTGAACATCTGCTATCAAGCCCCATTCCTGAAGGTCGTCAACTGAATCAACCGCGCGCTATGATTATGGCGCCGACTCGTGAGTTGGCTATCCAGATCGCGAAAGATGCGACGCTATTGGCAAAACATACTGGTTTGAAAGTCGGTATTGTCTATGGTGGTGAAAGCTATGATATTCAGCGTAAGGTGTTAGATAAAGGTATCGATATTCTTATCGGTACCACAGGGCGTATTATTGATTACGTTCGTCAGGGCGTTATTAATCTCAGTGCCATTCAAACTGTTGTGCTCGATGAAGCAGATCGTATGTTTGATCTTGGTTTCATTAAAGATATTCGCTTTCTATTCAACCGTATGCCAGATGCCAAGTCACGCTTGAATATGCTGTTTTCTGCAACCCTTTCTATGAAGGTGCAGGAGCTGGCTTATGATCATATGAATGAGCCTGAGAAAGTCGTTATCTCGCCGAACGAGAAAACCTCTAAAAACATTAAAGAAGAAATTTTTTATCCATCAATGGATGAGAAAATGAAGTTATTGTTGTCACTGATTGAGGAAGATTGGCCTGATAAGGCGATCATTTTCTCTAATACCAAGCATAGTTGTGAAAAAGTCTGGTCTTGGTTATCGGGTGATGGTCATCGTGTTGGTTTACTCACTGGTGATGTACCGCAAAAGAAGCGAATTCGTATACTTGAGCAATTTACAACGGGCAAATTAGATTTTTTAGTTGCTACCGATGTTGCGGCTCGTGGCCTGCATATTTCTGATGTATCACATGTATATAATTACGATCTTCCCGATGATTGTGAAGATTATGTTCACCGTATTGGTCGTACCGGTCGTGCGGGTAAAAAAGGTGTATCGATAAGTTTCGCCTGTGAAGAGTATGCATTGAACCTGCCAGCAATTGAAGAGTTTATTACTCACTCGATCCCAGTGTCTAACTATGATAGCACTGCGTTGCTTGAAGATATTCCAGCACCGATTCGAATTCATAGAAAACACAATAATCGTCCTCAAGGACGTGGTGGTTCGGGCCGTCCAAGTGGAGGTCGAAATGGTAATCGTAACAGTGCGCCTCGCCGTCACGATAAGACCCGCAGACATTCATAATCCTCACGCTAACAGATGATCAGACCTCGTTACGCCGCAATTACTTTAGGTTCTAACAGTTTCAACATGCTGGTCGCCGAAACGGTGACCGGCCAGCCCAGTGTTATTGCTAAGTACAAACGTAAAGTGCGGCTTGCCGAAGGGATCCTAGATGATGGCTCCCTGAGTGAAGAGGTATTATTACGTGGGCTGGATTGCTTGAGCATGTTTGCAGAAATGCTCGAGAAAGAGTGCGTCAATAGTGACAGTGTTGCGGTGATCGCGACCGCGACGTTACGAAATATAGCCAACTCTGATGATTTTTGTCGTCGGGCTCTGACTGTCTTAGCTCATCCCATCGAAATTATCACTGGTTTGCGAGAAGCTGAGTTGATCTATCAGGGTATGGTGGCCACGACTTGCGATGAAGGTCGCCGTTTAGTCATAGATATTGGTGGTGCGAGTACTGAATTTATTATCGGTGATGGTGCTAACGTGTTACTGAAAAATAGCCTAGCGATAGGCTGTGTTACCTTTAACGAGCAGTTTTTTAATTCATATCCACTGCAAGAATTAGATTTTGAAGATGCTAAGTTGCAGGTAGAGCATATTTTGGGTGCACATTTAAAAGAGCTTAAAACCTTTGGTTGGCATAGTGTCGTCGGTGCATCTGGTAGCGTTCAATCTATTGTCGAATTACTGAGTCACCGTGATGAATCGACTAGCATTACAGCAGATGTGCTTAATCGTCTGAAACAAGAAGTGCTGGCGCAGTCAGATCTGTCTATGGCTGAGGTTGCTGGTTTGAATTATGAGAGGGCTCCGACTTTTGCGGCTGGGATCGCTATCTTGCTTGCTTTGTTTGAACTACTCAATATTGAAAAACTGAACCTCTCCGGTGGTGCGCTGCGTGAGGGCGTGCTACAAATATTAGCTAATCGTCTCTAGATCAAACATGCTAAACTTGGTTAAGTTTAATAAATAAAAAAGGCACTCACCGAGTACCTTTACATCGTTGAAATAATTATACTGATTGGATTTGTACCAAAAGGGATCAGTTTAAAATTTTTGCTAAATCAATCTCTAATGACACTTCTGGTCTTTCTACAATTCTGCCAATTTCTTCGCCTTTTTGCATCACTATAAAGGTAGGAATACGACTGAATTGGTATTGTGCAGCTAAGCCATCTGGATCGGTTTTTGAGCGATCGACACCGATATAAGTCACCTTGATATTTGGGTTATTTATCTCTTCCATGATGCGGATGAATCTAGGTGTCTCGCGATGACAATCCGGGCACCAAGTGCCAATAATTACAATTATCTCGGTTGGCTCCTTGAGTGACTTAAGTGGAGTAATCGCCGCAGTATCTACCTGATATTCTTTATAGCCTTTAGTGAAGTCATCGAGTTCAGTGACTAAAGTTTGTGCTTGTACTTGTCCCGTTAATATCACTTCTTGTTTCTCCTCGTTGCATGTAGCAATAAAGCCTTCTTGCTTATCTTCGAATGCACAGCCACTGCTTGCAAGAGTTTGGCAGCTAAAAAAAAGGGCTGTGGTGGCAAGTAATGCCTTGATGCTATGGTTCATGATAATACCTCATGCTCAGGGTAAATGACGACTGTTAGTTGATATTAGCTATCTGTATATTAATGTTAGCGAATGAATGAGCTAAGCCAGTTAGCTAGATTATTGAGTGGCATCTTCTTTCAGCCATTGCGCCGCCCGTTTAGCGAAGTAAGTCAGTACGGCGTTAGCTCCTGCACGTTTGAAACAAAGCAGTGATTCCATGACGATGGCTTTTTCAGCTAACCAACCATTCTCAATAGCAGCCATGTGCATAGCGTACTCTCCACTGACTTGATAAGCGAACGTCGGTACCGCTAGTTCACGTTTGACTCGGGTGACTATATCTAGGTAAGGCATGCCTGGTTTGACCATGACCATATCGGCACCTTCCTGTATATCCAGAGCAACTTCATGAATTGCCTCATCACTATTAGCTGGGTCCATCTGGTAGCTATGCTTATTGCCACTTTTAAGGTTACTGGCCGAACCTACAGCGTCACGGAAAGGGCCATAGTAATTAGAAGAGTACTTAGCTGAATAGGCCATGATTTGAGTGTTTACGTGACCTGCTGCTTCAAAGGCTTGGCGTATGGCACCAATACGGCCATCCATCATGTCTGAAGGTGCGATAATGTCGGCCCCCGCTTCGGCATGGGAAAGCGCTTGCTTGACTAAAATCTCTGTGGTGACATCGTTAAGAATATAGCCGTTTGCGTCTATGATACCGTCTTGGCCATGGGTCGTGAATGGATCAAGTGCCACATCTGTCATCACACCTAGTTCAGGGAAAGCGTCTTTTAGTGCGCGCACAGCACGCTGAATCAAGGCATCTGCGTTGTAAGCTTCTTCTGCGAACAGTGTCTTTTTCTCTGATGGGGTTACTGGGAAGAGGGCGATTAGTGGAATACCTAACTCGACTATCTCTTCAGCTTCTTTTAGCAGGAGATCTATGGAGTAGCGCTCGATACCAGGCATAGAGGTGATTTTTTCTGTACGACTATTTCCTTCGAGTACGAACATCGGGTAAATTAAATCGTTTACTGAGAACGTATTTTCGGCCATTAAGCGGCGACTGAAATCGTGTTTACGCATGCGGCGCATTCTGCGCTGAGGGAAAGCACTTGTAATTATGTTCAATTTATACTCCTAACTAATACTCAGATAATCTCTATACTCTATGGAGTTTGCTGAGTGTTTCTGATTACTCATATTTGACAGCATTATAGCAAACTCTTCCTCGCTAGAATGTGATACCAGATCTTCCAGACGTTTTAATTTTTCTTTTAGTATAGGTGCGAGTCTGTTCTCCAGAAAGATCCCCTGAATTTGCTCACTATATTA
>JBAHZX010000048.1:0-6344 GCA_037132815.1 Shewanella sp. | reverse complement strand
TTACTCAGTAATACAAAGTTAAACGTCTGGCAATGACTGGACTCCTGGGTGCCTTATATTATCGGTGCACGCAAAGAGATAGTGGTCTCTCTCGATTGGACTGAATTTGATTCAGATGACCATTCAACCATCGTGTTGAGTATGCAAACAACTCATGGTCGTAACACGCCACTGCTATGGAAAACCCATCGTAAACATACTCTAAAAGGCAATAGAAACAACCATGAAGATGAGTTGCTGGTTAAGATAAGGGCGCTCGTTGCAGAGGATGTTAAAGTGACCATTGTTGCTGATAGAGGCTTTAATGATACGGCACTATTTAACTTCACTGAGCATGAGCTGGGTTTTGACTTCATCATTAGAATTAAGGCTAATGATGAAGTCACCGATGCGGTAGGAGAGCTGTTTCCAGTAAAGGACTGGCTATTACGCAGCGGCAGAATAAGAACCCTTAAAGACGTTCAAATAACGGGTAATAAGCACGCTATCGCTCGGGTCATTTGATAGAGACGACTTTTCGTGATATTAAAGACTGTCGTTTTGGCATGGGAATGAGTGCCACCTACACGCGTTCCCCAGTACGTAGAGACCGCTTATTTTTGCTAAGTGCCTTGGCGATAAGCTCTAACGTTACTAGGAAAAGCGGGCGAGATGCTGATTTGGAAAAGACAATAAAGGCAAATACCAGTAAAACTCGCTCATACTCTCTGTTTCGCCAAGGTTGTATTTGCTATGAACTGTTACCAACGATGCGAGAAGAGTGGGCAGAACCTCTAATGGATAATTTTTATCGTTACCTTAAAAATCAGCCTATTTACCGTTCAATTTTCGGGATTATTTAAAATTGAAAAATGAGGGGACCTCTAAGGATTGAAAGGTAGTTACACAAAATTATTTACAGGCTCTATTAATTTGATAGCTTGATGATTTTGCCTTGTTGAATGATGTGCTGAGGAATATATACTGGGGTAAGTCTATGTACTCTTGGTAGGTGCAAACTCCTTTTGCACCATTAATATAGCTTTAAAGTTAGCCCTATAATTTACTCTGCCCAATTTACTTTATTAACCTTATTTCACAAGTACTTCTCGATCGGCAGTAATTGTAAAAAACGTGACTTGATTCGTTCCCATTGGCCGGTTTCCGGCTCACTTTCCCAGATTTGTGTACCGGAATACCAACGCAGCTTTCCTTCATGTAAGTTCAGACGCCAGCTATTATCTTCGTGCATTGCCAGCTTTATATCATTAGCAAGACTTTCAGCAACATGCTGATTTTCGATCACTAGCAGAGACTCAGTATTGAGATAGGTTGAACGTAAGTTGAAATTAAAGGAGCCAATAACCGCCACTCGCCGATCAAAAACAATCGACTTTGCATGAAGGCCGTAGGCAGCGGTCGGGGCACATTTGGACAAGTCTTTAGTCGACGTTTCACATAATTTTGTATCTGGCTTTAACTCGAACAACTGTATACCGTGCTCAAGTATCTCTTGACGTCGGCCTGCGTAGCCAGAATGATTAGTGACTAAGTCATTAGAGGCCATTGAATTGGTCAATGCTTGTATCTGAATGCCTTTGTTGGTCAATTCCTGCAACTTTGCCAGTTGACGATCATCGAATATCAGATAGGCAGATTCTAATAAGATTTCTTGGTTAGCCTGATGAGCTAACTCGGCTAATAATCTAGCTGTAGCTTTGGGTTTGCTGGTATCATTACTATCGGTAGGTACTGGATTATCAGAAACAAAATATGCCTGCACCCAAAGCAACTTGTCCATCGAATCTTCTAAGAAGAGGTTTGCAATCTCATTTCCTGCTGGCAAAATGGGGTAATGGCTGTAACGGGGAGCGGGCACGTTATCCAACATAGCGAGATCGGTTACGGTTTTATCAGCCAGTAAGTTAACAGGATAAGACCAGAGACTGTTCCAGTATTGTGTAAAACTAGCTTGAATATCAGTGACTACCGATCCTGCTACAAGTACATCCCGATCACGAAAATTGAGTTCATCAGAAAGATCAAAATATTCATCACCGATATTACGCCCCCCGATGATAGACAGTGCACCGTCGATGGTAAATGACTTATTATGCATGCGGCGGTTTAGACGAGAAAAATCACTCAGTACATTTAGCCACTTTATTAATCCGCGACGACTAGGGATAGGATTAAATATGCGGATCTCTATTTGAGGATGACGATCAAGTGTCGCTAACAGGTTCTCCTGCTTGTTAAGGTTGATATCATCAAGCATTACCCGAACCCGAACACCACGCTCTGCAGCCGCGATCAAGCGGTTTGCCAGGTAGCGCCCTGAAGCATCACCGTTCCAAATATAATACTGAATATCAATGCTGTGCTCGGCAGTTTCTATCAGTGCTAACCGCTGAGCCAAAGCATCCCAGCCAGTATCCAACAACAGCACTGCACTCATTCCCGATTTAGCTTGTTCAGGTCGATAAGTGTCAATCAATTCAGACAATGTACTGGTTGGCCGCGTGACTAACGGCTCAATAGGATGTTCGAATTCTTCAGGGAGTGACGCACACCCTACGAACATAGTGACTAAAAGCAGACTTATACTGATATGTTGGATCACAGGCATTTGTTACACTTCCTTTTTAACTTTTTAACCCACCCTATGGGAGCGCCTGAGTCAATCCACTTCTGTGTTGCACTCTCTTTAAAATTAAGTGGTTTATAAGGAAACCACCATTATTTCAACAATGTGCCTTGAATTGGACTAGCTCAGTCTGTTCTGAAACTTGCACTTTGAAGTAGAACGGGTATATATCCATCTAATGTCTAAAACACAAACGAGATGAATTGTATAGGAATACAAAATGCATTTTTTATTCAAGCAATAATATCATTACACACGATGATCTGCTTATTTTCTTTATTTCAGTAATAGTGATGGATGTTGAATTAACTAGAAATATATTATAATTAACTAACACACCCAGCCTTGAATAAATGATGTAGGTCACTTGTCGTTAAGTGGGATCACTAGTGAGAGATAAGTAAATTAGATAGCTTGACCATTTATAGTCAGCAGACTCTGCCACCATCTCAGGCTCTTACTGGATGGTAATGGAGTACATAAAAGGTTGGTTATAAATACCCGCCTGATAGTCGGATACATATTACTTAAGCCATTAGGCATAAAATCTTCTTCTGAAGCAAAGCAGGCTTGACGATTATTACCTCGTTGAATGGTGGGCTGAGGAATAGTTACTTTTATTTTGAAACAAATTAAAAGCCCAGCAAGTATAAGGTGCTGGGCTTGGTATTCACTCGATTTTATCTATGGTTTAGCTTATTTATCTTGATTCATCAGCCAGTGACTTAACAGACGAACGCCGATACCTGTACCGCCAGCGGGTGTCACGCCGACATCTTTAGCCGCTAATGCGCTACCAGCGATGTCGAGATGAGCCCACCTAGTTTCGCCGGTAAACTGCTTTAAAAATGCCGCTGCAGTTGTAGCTCCTGGTCCGCCGTAGCCAGAATTTTTAAGATCGGCAATCGGACTTTTAAGCAAGTCTTCATAGGCAATTGGCAGGCGCCAGACTTTTTCATCCACTGCCAGACCCGATACAGTCAGTTCATTGACTAAAGCCTCATCATCGCTGAACAAACCAGTGTAACGCTTACCTAAGGCGCGAACTTTTGAGCCGGTTAAGGTTGCGACATCTACCATGACCTTAGGCTGATAAAATTCGCGGGCATACCAGAGGCCATCAGCCAACACCAAGCGTCCTTCGGCATCAGTATTGAGCACTTCTACACTTAGCCCCTCAGCTGTCATGAGCACATCTCCTGGGGCAAATGATGTTTTTGACACCATGTTAGCGGCCATGGCCATCACAGCGACTACATTCACATCAGCTTTTTGCATCGCCATGGCTTTTACAGTACCAAGTACGGCCGCAGCACCAGCCATGTCTGATTTCATCCGAGAGATAGAATCCCCGTTTGCCTTGATGTTGTACCCGCCGGAGTCGAAGGTGATGCCTTTGCCCACAAGGGCGATAGGTGCATCATTATTACCTTTCCAGTGAGCAATAATCAGCCGAGAACCCTCTTCTGAACCACGACCCACAGCGTGTAGTGCTCCCATGCCGAGTTTTTCAATCTCTTTGGGGTCGAGTATGGTTATTTTAACCCCGAGTTTTTTAAGCTCTTTTGCCGCAGCGGCAAAGTTAACAGGGGTCATCTCGGTAGGAACCTCTGAGGTCAGGTCCCGTGCTAGGAATACGCCTTGCTCAATAGCTGATAATTGCAGATAGTTGGCTGAGGCCTTCGCCGGTTTGGATACTTTGATGGTGTAATTTTTCTCGGCAGGCTTCTTTTCCGATAGATATTTATCGAATTTATAGGCGCGAAGATTGATGCCATGAGCAAGCTCGGAGGCAAAGCTGGCATTACTGCTTAAATCGCTAATTCCTGCGGTAAAAATCTCGATACCTTCTGTTGAATTCTTACTTAGGTGCGCCGTTATCGACGCACCTAACTTGTTGACTTGTCCGGGGCTCATCTTAGTTGTATCACCGAGTCCAATGACAAGTAAACGCTTAGCTTTGATGCCATTAGGCATCAAAATCTCGACAATCTGTTTACTGTCACCAGTAAAGTCTTGGAGCGTTAAGGCATTTGATATTTGCTGATTGGATAACTTATTCAGGCGTGCTAAATCGCTAGATACTAGCTCTTTGGCTTGAAATACCACAATAGTATCAGCGCTTGTTATGTTGCTCTGTTCAACGAATTTAAATGTTTCTGCTTGTGCGGGAAAACCGCTAAATAGACTAAAACCTATAGCGGTAGTGAGTGCAGAAGTTAAAAAATTTCTTTTAGTTAGCATATATCCTCTTAAGGGGAGTTGAGTTTGGTGTTAATTTTGAGATGAGTTAAGCCGCTTTAACATGTTATACCGCAGCGTGGGCACATCTTAATATTCATCGACATGAAGTATTATTGATGAAGCAGAAGAGTAACAAATACGTCAAGCATCATCAATGAGTGTCACTTTATGTGCAGTTATACCGAATAAAAACTAGCAGGGTAAACCTCATTACTCACTCTAAATATTCGGCTCTGTTGTAGAACACGGTTGTCACCCATAGGCAGCGACTAATATTCCCTGTTTATTGAGCTTTGCGTTACTTTCCCTAAACCAAGCAAGATAATTTGATAAATATTTTGTTGCTACGCCTTTCATTTTTCTGTTAACCCATCCCTTAAAGTGAGCTATTGTCCCGTTCACAGTCTGGATATGATAAACCTTATCTATTACTCTCACCTTACCGTTTATTAGTCGCTTATGATCACAATTTGTTTACTTGGCTATCGTCACATATGACCATGAACCATCACTACACAACACCGAATTTTCCGTTATATTTTCCGTAAATCCTGCGGCTATCCCTGCCGTTGTATCAGCCGATAATCTCCGATTAATCATATGGTTATACTAAGCGTATTTAATTTATTACCAGATTAACCCAATCCATTTTACACAGAAATTTCACTTGATCAACTTGATGTCTAAAGTTATTCCAACCACAACTTACCTGAGCAACTATGTCGTCATAATTTTTAAATGCAATCGCATGCCGACCACTCGGTGTTGCATCCGATATCTGTTGAAAGTGTTTTTCCATCATATCAATACTTAACACGGGACTAACTCAACGCCTCTGTTTGACCTGTTGCAGGGCAAACAGCACCATAAATATGAGTTAAAATGAATTATTGCTGTTTTACAGCACGAGGACGGGTATCTTTTTTAACCCATAATTTTGTTGGCCAAGTCGAGCTTCATCCTGAAACCATACATTTCTTATCAAGTGGCCAGCAAGTGATATCTAGCTCTGCTGATTTACTGGCATAACGTGACACGATTGAAGGTGAAACAGATAAGTTTTTGGTAAGCGGTCAATATAGGACGGTCTTGCAGGAGGCTAAGAAGTCTGCATCAAGTCTGATGTGAGTGGGTTGTCGGCAAACTTAGTCTTCCATACTCGTGGCGTGAGTTCTTCAACTTGTGAAGCTGGGTGCTGACTGACGCGTTGCAGGACATCGACGAGATAAGTGTAGGGATTAATCCCTTGCAGACGGCAGGTAACCAGTAAACTTTGCAGCATCCCCAACTGCTCCGCCCCCAGTTCGGTCCAGCAAAATAGATAATTTTTCCTTCCCATCGGTATGACTCGCAAAGCTCGCTCCAAGTGATTGGTATCGATAGGCACAGCAGGGTAACTCAAGAAGACCTTTAGTTCTGTTTTTCTAACAAGTGCATAACTGAGGGCCTTGCTTAACGGGTTACTCGGTAAAAT
>JBAHZX010000039.1:0-13494 GCA_037132815.1 Shewanella sp. | reverse complement strand
TGTTGTAAATTACGCTGCACATGGGCAAGGCAAAATTGATGTCGTTCGGGCTCAATCCAGTTGTCGCTGGGACATTGGTCGCTCACGACAATCGCTTGGGTGTGCTCGCCTAATATCGATTTAGCCGCCTCCTTATTGCGGAAATAGTTAACCTGTTGAAATACGGCATCCTTACTCGATAATAACCAGACCCAGCGGGTATGCTGTTCACCATTGCGATGGTGCGTCGTCTCGTCAACATGCACTAATGGCGCTTTTTTTATGTGTTGATGCAAAGCTTGGTGTGTCGGCGTCAGCATACTACTGACTCGACCTTGCGCCTCAGAAATCAGGCCAGTAGAGAAATGCGTACCTGTAGTAAACGTTGAATTTTACGAACTCTCAGATGATACAAGCCACTGAGTATGGCCACGTCACTGAGCAACCTGGGTCCATCTGACCGTTAGAAGCGCCTTTAGGCAAGGCTCCTTTGCTCACTGTGTTACATTGCTGACAACGTCCATGAAATAACTGATATTCGGTGATATCGAGTGTAGGTTTAAGTAATTCAAACACCTGATGATGATAACTCACTGACGAGTTGGCAATAACTTCACCACCACAATCAGCACAACATGAATCGGGTAAGCAAGCGACTTGCTCATCGGTTTTACTGAGTTCAGCTAGTGGTCTTTTATGCCCCGTATGTCCAGGTTGAGCGCCAACCTTATTTCCACTACGAGGCGTTTGAGCTTTTTTCGCTCGGCCTTATCCGCAGGGGAGTCCGATGAGGGGGACTTGGATGAATTGCGAGAACTGAGTGTAAGCCTGTCTTCATATTCACGTAGCTTTCCCCACAGTTATTGAATGAGTAAGTTGGCTTTGCTTTCACCTAAGTCAGCAACCGTAGGCGGCTCTTTTTCGAATTGTTCTTTCTTTTTCATGTCAACATGATGACATCAAAAAATGATCGTTCAAGCGGATGATTTGATCCAAAAAAGATCATCGAATTAGAAGAGTTGATCTTCTATATAGGTATCATATTGCTAGTCAATGGGGGGGGGGGCTGGTGAACGGTTACAAAAAAATAGCTATGGCGTTATTTAAACAAGATACAACGAAATCAGCCAGTATGGCGAGGAAAAAGAAAATGGCAGGGCTAGACGATGATTATCGGTCAACCCTGTCAGAGTCAGGGATTAAAATGCGCTAGCCGTGGTTTTTACCCCATATTGCGATATTTTCCTGTTGCAGTATAGAGTCTTATCAGAGCAATCAGACAGATGTGGTCACTCGATTGGTCAAATTAATAGTCGCTTAAAATTATCTGTTTTAATATTCTAAATACCAATAGACAAAATGTCCACTGAGCGGGCATTTTGTCTTGTTTTGTTTATTTATTTAGTTTTCATTGGTAACTTTGGTCTCTTTTATTGATTTTGTGGTGATTCATGTCATATCTTTCACTTTGATCTTGGCGGATGTTGTGGATCAAGAATAAGATGTTGTTACTTTTAAACTGGTATTGCTTTGTTGTCAGTTGCAGCAATATTTATCAATAATAGATGGAGTTAAAGGTGTTTAAAACAAAAATTACTAAAATTGCGGTGAGTATTAGTTGTTTATTCTCGTGTAATTACGCACTTGCAACTGAGGATAATGAGATATTTTCATTGGGCGAAATTGTGGTTTCTGAACAAACGGGTGTAAAAGACATCACAATTCACAACACAATGACAGCGGTGCAGATAGAGCTAGTAGGTGCCAAAACAGTAGCTGACGCACTGGATTATATACCCGGAGTGCATGTGACTCAGTCGAGCAAAGGAGAAAAGTTCATAACGATACAAGGTTTTGAACAGGATAAAATCCTAGTTCTTCTTGATGGTGTTCCTTATTACGAAACAAACTATGGACAGCTTGACCTGAGTCAAATCCCAGCAAGTATTATTGCAAAGATAGATGTTATAAAAGGTGCCTCTTCAGTACTATATGGCCCAAATGGCATGGGTGGTGTAGTTAATATTATTACAAAAAAAGGTCAAGAGGGAATCAGTGGTGATATATCTGCGTCTTTCGGTCAATTAGGCCAGAACTATGAAGCGGTCTCTTTTAGTTTAGGGAAAAATGGCTTTAGTTTATTTGGTTCTGTAGAACATAATGGTAGGGATGCCATGCGCATGTCTAATGATTATGAGCCCGTTGATTCATATGTAAAGGATTTTGTGGGTGATATGCCCCAATATGTCATCATTGAAGATGGTGGTGAACGTGAAAATTCCGCCTATGATTCAACTAGTGTATGGCTAAGGGGAGGCTATGCAAATGCAAGCACAGAGATATTTGCTAGTGTATTTATGTTAGATTCTGAACGTGAATTGCCATACAACACATTAGATAATAAAGTCTTTAGTGATTTTAGTACTTTTGCAGAGATTTCTGAGTATAAAGATACAGGGATCGATCTTAGTGGAATTCACCGTGTCAATGATTGGCTCAATGTACGTGCATTAGCTTATTACCATGTACATCAAGATAGCTATGATTCATTCGATAGCCCTGAAAAAGAGGTACATCTAGCTACCAGTATTTACAGTGACTATACAGCCGGTGGAGCAATATTTACTGATATGATCCTTGCAGACTGGAGTAGTTTAAGTCTGTCTGTGAACTTCAAAAATGATGTTCACAAAAAGAAAAATCAAGCATATATTGATACTGATAGTTCCCATGATTATGAGCGTTCTCAACTTGATACAATTAGTTTCGCAGCTGAAAATACAATGAATTGGGGCGCATTTAATCTCGTTACAGGTATTGCTTTTCACTCACAATCCGTTATTGAGGACCGCAGTAACTCATCAACTTCGGGGGAAGATGATTCTGATACTGTAGATCCAATGTTAGGTGTGAGCTATATGATGTCAAATGTTGGATTACTATATGGCTCGATAGCTCAGAAGACTCGTTTTGCAACTTTTTCTGAGATGTATGATGATACTGGCGCTAAACATGATCTAAAACCTGAGCGTAATACCAGTTACACCTTAGGTTGGAAAAATGATTTATCTATTCAATGGCTCTATCATATTGAATTAGGTTTATTTTATCACGATGTCGATGATAAAATCGTTTCAACATACATGCCAGATCCAACAAACCCTGATTGGGATTTAGAGATCTATGAAAATGTAGGCACTTCAGAGTTTTATGGTGTTGAGTTTAGCACTCAAAGCCAACTCTCCGAAAATATAAACTTATCTATTAATTACACTTACACACACGCTCGCAATACTAGTGAAGATCGTGAAAGTGATTATTTTAGAGATGTTCCTCAAGATTCGTTAACAGCCATCTTTAATTGGTACCAGCCTTGGTTGGATATTAATTCTAACCTTCGAGTTCGCTACCGTACTGACATTCTTACTGAAATAATTGTCGATGACAGTTCAGGTGGTGAATGGGAAAAAGAGACCTTGACTGTAGATGTAGGCGCTAGAAAGTCTTTCACTCCAGTATTTAGCGGCTATGTTAATGTGAATAATATTTTGGATGAGTCACATTATGAAGGTTATGGGCAGCCTAATGAAGGTCGTTCTTACGAGATTGGCGTTAAATATAACTTCTAGGATTAATTGAATGTTTAACAGACTTATAATTACTGTTGCCATTCTTCTTTGTTGTTTTTCAGGTGTAAGGGCTGAGCCTTTGCATCTGGAAGATGAACTAGGCCGACATATATTCCTTACCGAGCCAGCAAAGCGGATTGTGACAACATTTATGCCTGCAAACCTATTTGTCTTAAGTTTAGGCTTGGCAGATAAACTTGTCGGAATTGGCGGTAGTACAAAGCATTCGTACTTTATAAGTCATATTTTAAGTGAATATAACCCTTCTGTTGTAGGCAACCGCTCTGCTGGCATTAACCTAGAAACAATAATATCTCTTAAACCAGATCTTGTTTTGGTCTATGGAAAAAAAGATGGGGTAAGGCTGGCTGATAGACTAGCTTCACTTGGGATAGCAAGCGTTATTATTCAGCCTGAAAGTTTTACTCAAGCTGATTTCGTTATAAATCTGCTGGCAAAAGCAACAGGGACTGAAAGGCGAGCCACTAAGATTCAGGCTGAAAATCTGAGATTACGTGAGATTATATCTAAAGGATTAGCAGGGCTCGCAACGGAAGATCGCATACAGGCTTATTATGCAAATAGCTCTGATCTATATCGAACAGTGAGTCAGCAGATGTTTCAACATCAACTACTTGAACTGGCTGGCATAAATAATGTAGCTGAAGGTATTTCCGGCTTTTATCCTAAAGTGAATACTGAGCAGTTATTGCTATGGGATCCAGATGTCCTAGTTCGTGAATCTAATGACTCCAACAAAGTTGAACAGCAATTACAACAAGCTTCAATGCAATCTTTGTCACGTCTAAAACAAATTCATATCCCAAAAGAAAGCTTTTGGGATATGCCGTCACCAATGGCCATTGCTGGTGCACTTTATTTGGCTGTCAATGCTTACCCTGATCGTTTTAAAGAGATAGATTTACAAGCTGAACTGGCACGTTATTATCAAATATCATTTGGTGATGCCTGTTTATCACCCATTCATGAGACGGCTAAATGTCAATTTCTATAGTCGGTAATGAGTATAAGATTAAACTGGGTTTAGCCTTAATCAGTATTATTTTCTTGGGACTTTGTGCTGGACGATACAGTGTTAGTATTGTCGATCTTTTTGCTGCTATTTATCTGTTACCTGAAGTATTGACTAGTCTATTTCTTGGACAGGCGCTACCTGATGACCTTACACCTGAGCAAAGAGTTATCTTACTGGTACGTCTACCGCGAATATTAACGGCTTTAATTGTTGGGGCGGGTTTAGCGCTATCGGGTGCGGTTTATCAAGGGGTATTTAGAAATCCTTTAGTTTCTCCTGATATTCTTGGAGTAGCGTCGGGATGTATGTTCGGTGCTGCCATGGGGTTAGTATTACCCGGAACTGGCTGGCTAGTTGTTCAATTATTAGCGTTTGGTTGTGGTTTATTTGCTGCTTGCTGTGCAATGGTAATGGCTAATCGATTTGATAATAATAATTTACTCACGATGATCATGACGGGAATCATTGTTGGTTCAGTTTTTGGCGCAGGTTTGACACTGTTAAAAGCTTTAGCAGATCCATATGGAGAACTGCCTGCAATTATATTTTGGTTAATGGGATCTTTATCTATTAGCAGCTGGAGTACAGTTGCTCAGTTATTTGTACCAGTAAGTTTAGGATATCTGTTAATTCATATGCTTAGGTATAGGTTAAACGTGTTATGTCTAGGTGACCAACAGAGTCGTAGTTTAGGTATTGAGCCAAAGAAGTTGCGCTTCTTTTTGATAGTAATCAGTTCATTTATTGTGGCGGCATGTGTATCAACTGTTGGTCAAGTTGCTTGGATTGGTCTTGTTGTACCTCACATGGTTAGAACACTTACCGGCGCTGATCATATGCGTCTTATTCCCTTGTCTACCTTAATTGGTGCCATCTTCCTATTGGTTGCAGATAGTGTTTCACGAGCCAGTTTTTCTATAGAAATCCCGATTGGCATTGTTACATCTCTTGTTGGAGCCCCACTATTTGCCTTCCTATTATATCGTTTTAGAAAAGGAGGGTATTAGCAATGTTATCAGTTGAAAATATCAGTTTTAGCATTGCTGGAAAGAAGCTTTTAGATCAGATAAGTTTTTCACTATCTTCAGGAGAGTTTCTTGCGATATTAGGTGCAAACGGTGCAGGAAAAACTACGCTGATCAACTGTTTGTCAGGGCTTAATCCTCTTGATGCTGGAACAGTTAAATTAAATGGGCGGCAACTTGCAAAGATGGGCCGTGCAGAAATCTCACAGCAAATGGCATTAGTTCCACAGCAGCAAGAGACCGCTTTTTCTTTTACTGCATTAGAAATGGTGGTGATGGGACGTACCCCGTTTCTATCAACGTTTGAGTCACCATCAAAACAGGATATTGATGATGCGGAGGATGCTCTGAAAGTATTGGATGCAGGTGAGTTAGCAAAATCGGATTACAACTGCCTTTCTGGTGGTGAACGGCAGCTTGTTTTACTTGCGCGTGCACTATTTCAAAGCCAACAACTCTTGCTATTAGATGAGCCAACCAACCATTTGGATTATCGGAATCGTTTTCAAATTCTATCTAGAGTAAAGCGAAGCTGCACTGAATCTAATACTGCCGTAATTGCTATTTTACATGATCCCAATTTAGCTCAATTATATGCTGACAAGGTGTTATTGCTAGAACGTGGAAAGGTGCTGGCCTATGGCTCGAAAGAGTCGGTGATGACCTGTGAAAATATTAGTCGATTATATGGTTTAGCGATTGCTGGTTATCAAGTTGCTCAGCAGGAGTTTTTTATGCCACAAAATGTATTAGGTCTTGGCCTTAGCAAGGTGATGATCTTAACGGGGGAGAGCGGTAGTGGTAAAACTACTGCATTATTGAAACTCATTGAGAAGTGTCAGCAGCAATCTATACAAGTGAATGGAATTATCTGCCCTGGAGTCATGAAAGATGGTCGGCGCTTTAATAGCGATATCCAGAATATCGCCACTGGAGAGCAAACTCTATTCGGGCATAGAACTGACGAATTAGATAAAGAAACGGGTACTAGATTCTCATTTACCGAGCAGGGAGTTGATCTAGGTTTACAGGCTTTGGATTATCAAAATCTCGATGAGGGGCAAGTGTGTATTATCGATGAGATTGGTCCCATGGAACTGCGGGGGAAGGGTTTCGGCAAGCAGGTAGCACCTCTACTTAGTGTCACTAATAGCCGGCATATTTGGGTTGTTCGTCCTAGTTTAATTGAGCAAGTTATTCGGTATTGGTCATTATCACAAGTGGAAGTTATCGCTGTTGATACCGCTAACTTACAGCAGGAATTATGGCACTTTGTTAGTCAAGGAAGTGGATGAAATGTTAAAAGAATCAAGTGTTAGTGTTAAAATGTTGAACATGCTTTGTCGGCTGTGTGTGATTTTTATATTGGCAATAGTATTCGTTGAATTATGGTTCGTTAATCTTCAGAGTATGTTATTTCCAAGTAGCAGTGTTACCGTTTATCTGTTGGTAACCTCAGGAGTATTATTGTTCGCTGTTTCAATGATAAGTATTACTGGCTCCTTGCACCGCTGGTTTCTTCTCTTTGCTTGCTTTCTAGCTGGTGGGGGATTGATACTTTGTAACTACCAATTGGCTCCTAGTGGTGACAGTGCTATGTTGACCTCGGTATGGGCTCATCTATTTTTTTTGTCACGCCCCATAGCGTTAGGGTGTGGTATCGCAGCTTTTATAGGGTATCTAATACAGATTTATCATTCAGATCCGCGTCTAGAGAATTTGAGTCATATACTTAGTTTAATTGCAGGCACTAGCTTTTTAGGGGGTGAGATCGCTGGGAGCTATTGGGCATTTATTGGTTGGGGGAAAAGTTGGAGTTGGAGTGGTCACTTCTTTTTTTCTGCGTTAATTTATCTACTTTTCATACTGGTTTTCCATTTGCCAAAGTCTTGGTGTAGGCATGCTAGATCGCTTTATATTGGCAGGGCAATAGTGCTTGGTGTGACATCGAGTTTAATGTTGGGGTATAAACTGATATGAATATTAAGTGGTTGTATTCTTTGGGCTGTGCATTTGTATTATTGCTTAGTGTTGCCTTGTGGTTTGCTCTGGGAATGGCCTTAAGTGAACAAGATTCTTCTGGGAAAGTATTAGAAATTCTCAATGATTTACCTATGGCTGAGTGGTATCAACATCTTCTCTCTGCGCCTCTGGTAGCTTCTTGGCTATTAGGCTTACTTATACTTATGTTTTTACTAGGACTGAATACTGTTTTATGTTCATGGAGAGATCTTTGGCCCACATGGCGTCAGAAGCGTTGGCGTAGCCCACGTATTATGATGCTACCGATACATCTTCTCACTCTTGTTATTTTCATTTGTCATGGTATTGATTTGGTATTTATCCATGGTCATGAGACACAGGTGTTACAAGTGGGGCAGAGTTTTGATAGTGGCCGCTTTAAGCTTGTGTTGAACCGAGTCGATTATCGAGATGATATTGCATTAATTCAGGAAGATGCGGATGGTTGTAGTCCAGCTGGTAGAATTACTCGTCGAAGTGTAAGTGACTTCGATCCTAGACATAATTTTGCGTATTTCACCGTAAGTGACGGTCAGCAGGTGTTTAGTAGTCGTGCTGGTTTTATGTCTCCTATGAAGTGGCAAGACCTCTATATAATAGTCACTGATTTTACTGTTCCCTATATGCAAATAAAGAAAGGCGTACAGGTCAAAGTGGTGGTGGTACACAACCGACTAATCAATTATTTCTTTGGTTTCTATAACTTACTACTTGTCAGTTTATTGGTACAAATATTGATATTTTGGAAGCGAGCATCACGTAAGGAGCAGAGAGTGTGAAGGTTATTTTTATATTCAGTAGCATTGTTTTTTTCAGTGTCTTTAGTGCAGTGACGCAAGCATCTTCAAGCGAGCTGGCAAGCAGATGGCAATCTGAAATAGCCAAACCACTGACTCAATCTATTGCATTAGGTGAAGAAGCTACCCAATGGCAGCAAGATAAATCGACCTCATTAACCAAACAACAGCAAGCACTTGGTGAACTCTACTGGACAGAGTATCAGTTGCAGAAACAGCAACGGTACCTTGCCTCACTGAAAACTGATGTTAGACAGTTGGAGCGGGATTTAGATACGATCATCGCACTACAGCAGGAGCTAGAACCTCAGTTAGAGGTGTGGTATGCCGAACTAGAGAGACAAGTTTTCCAGGGGCTCCCCTTTGATTATGCTGAGCGTAAACGTCGCCTTGCATTTTTGAGAACTGCAATGGATGCTAGTGACCTGCCAATTGCTGAGCGCTTTAGGTGGTTTCTTGAGGTGCTATCTATTGAAGTTGCTTTAGGTTACGGGAACACCTTGACTCAAGAGGTGATAGCTATTGAAGAGCAGCCTATGCAGGTTAACCTTCTACGTTTGGGGCGTTTGGCTTGGTTCTATGCATCTCCAGACGGCAAACAATTGGGATGGTTTGATTTAAAGTCACGACTATGGCGGGCTTTACCTGTAGATGAGCAAGGTGAACTGTTAGCTGCTATGGCCATCACCAATAATAAACAGCTTGCTAAGATCGTTGAGTTGCCATTAGGTCAGGAGAAGTGATGAAAAGCATTATTGTATTGATATTCTTTATTTTTAATTGCTTCCTTGCTCAAGCTAATGATAAAAATTTTGATAAGCTGGATCAAAGTGTGGTTGAGCATGTGTCTAGCCTTGAAGATGAAAACTATCGTTGGCAGTCACAAATAAAACAAGATATAGCAAAGGTAAAACATGATGAACTGCAGTTATTACAGCGTTTAAAAGAGAAGCAGGCACAGCTAGCGTTGCTCAATCAGCAGACGAAAAAATTAGTTGAGCAGAAAAAAGTGCTAACAAAGCAGTATAGGCTTGCTGTTGAAGATATGCAGCTTGTTGAGGGAGCTTATAAAAAGACGTTAAATAATCTCTCACAACTATGGCAGTCGAGTCCAACCCAACTATTAAGCCCTAACAGAAATAGTTCGTTATCCGCTGCTGGCATCATAGGTGGCTTCCCTCGTCGTGATGCACTAAACACATTGATTGAATATGCTATCGCTGATATTCAATTTACTGGAAAAATCAGCAGTGATCTAGCTTATTTAAGTTTAAGTGATGGCCAGATTAAGCAGCAAGCCGTTCGAGTATTCGGAGGTGTGATGGCGGTTGCTGAGGATCAGTCTGGATTTGTTTCGATTAATGATAATATTGCTCGCTTAGTCCTACCTACGGATAGTGCTATTAGTGAGCAGTTAAGTCTTTGGCTTACAGGTGATAGCTTGCTATTACCTGTGGATCTTAGTCAAGGACAATTACTGCCAACACTTACTCAAGAACATTCAGTAAAACTCTGGGTGCAGCAAGGAGGGGAAGTGTTGTGGCCCATCTTAATATTGGCCGCGCTAGGCTTTGTATTAGCGTGTTGGAGAGCTACTCGGTTATTTAGATGGCATAAACTAGTATCAATAACATCACTAGGAACCAGTGTTTCTAACGCCCAGGTTAGTGATTGGTTAGCAACTCAAATAAGAGCACCTGCTGCTAGTGTTCTTGCTGATGTGCTTAAGTATGATGTGGATGCCGATGCTATGGATCAGAGATTAAAGCAGTCAATGCTCGCACAGATGTCCCAGTTTGAACGTGGGCTTGGCTTCATTGCATTACTTGCCGCCATGGCTCCTATGTTGGGTCTACTGGGTACAGTGTCTGGAATGATTGAGACATTTCAATCGTTAACTGAATTTGGTAATAGCGATCCAAAGTTGTTGTCTCAGGGGATAAGTAAAGCATTAATCACAACCCAAGCAGGCTTGTTAGTTGCGCTGCCATTACTGCTGCTGCATTATCCTTTGAAACAAAGAGCTCAGGCGTTGAGTATCAATATGGAAGAGCAGGCTGCCTTGTTACTTGCATTGAAAATAGCTAGAGGAAGAGAAGATGCCTGTTGATAACTTTTTGCTACAATCTATAACATCTTTGTACTTTTCGATTATGGGATTTATAGAGCTAGGGGGAGGTGTTATGTGGCCTCTGTTTGCTTGTTGTATGCTGATGTTATGGCTTGCGAGCAGTGCATTTTTCAATCAAAAAATAGCGGTGTTTACTTTTCCAATAACCACTAAGCCTTGGTTAGATCAAAGGTTAAATCAGTTGGCGTTACGTCACCATACTTATCAACAGCGAGGGAGACTCCAAGGGGTTAAATTACTTGCAATGATAGCACCATTACTTGGACTATTAGGGACAGTGAGTGGCATGATTACTATGTTTGAAGCGGGGGCAAATTATGGTTTTCATGATCCAGCTGTAATTTCTGCAGGAATATCGATGGCGATGGTGACGACCCAAACAGGATTATTAGTTGGTTTAACAGGTGCTGGTCTTGCTTTTTATTGGCAGCGTAAGCTGCAACGTAAAGAGCTGAACTTCAAAATAGGTGCCCGCCATGCTCAGTGATAGGTTTAGGCAGGAAAGAGAAGCAGAAATCGATATGACACCTATGCTTGATGTGGTATTTATTTTGCTAATTTTTTTTATTGTATCGACTAATTTCGTCCAGCAAACATCTGTTGAGGTAAAATTACCACAAGTGAGTAGTGCTGAACAAGTCGGTGGCAGTCCAGTAGTGGTGACACTTGACACTACTGGGCGACTCTACTTCGAAGGAAAAGAGTTAGATATATATTATCTTGAAGGAAAGCTGCAGCAAGTCGCGAGTCAAAGCCCTAACGCAAAGTTACTTATTATTGCTGATACTGATTGCCCGACGGGAGTGACAATTAAGGTACTTGATATTGCAAAGCGAGCAGGGATCAGTTTTAGCTCAGTTGCTTCAGAGATTTTTTGATGCAGCTTAACCTTGTTAAAAATGTGTCAACTCAGGGGGTGAGGCTGGTAGTTTCTTTTTGCCTCACATTACTTCTTTGTTATTACCTACCCAGTAGTTTGAATCATACAGAGTCACTTAGTGAGATAACTCTGCAGAGTCAGCCATTTCAACCCCTATCTGTGCTTCAACGTCAAATCGATGAACCTAAAGGTGAGAAGGTTATAAGTACAAAATCAGTAGTTGAAACCATGACAGCCCCCAAAGTCAGTTTAACTCCTTTTGTCGCTTCCCAAGCACAATGGACTATTGCGCTCCCAATGTTGAGTATGCCAAGCCTGAAATCGATGGTACTACCTTCCTTAGGTCCACTGCTTCTGGGAATTAGTGAAGTGACTCAACCACCAGAACTTTTACACTATATACAGCCAAAAATGCCCATTGCAGCAAGAAACTATAAGCAGGGAGGTAAATTGATGTTACGACTGGTTGTTGAAGTATCAGGGCAAGTTAGTGAGGCTGTTGTTTTAAGTGCAGAACCAGAAGGTATTTTCAATCAAGCTTCTATCACAGCTGCGAAAAAATGGCGTTTTAAGCCTGCTCACTTAGATGGCGAAGCTGTGCGAGTATTTGTGGATGTACCTATTAATTTCAAGGTGAATTAGTGGTGTTTTTTTATGACTATATGCAATAAAGTGTTCACGTTTTCTACTCAAGGCCGTAAGGTGCTAATTAAGCTTTTGCTTTTGTTGTGTGTATTTATAACCTCCCATGCAATAGCGCGTGAGCTGAATAGGTTTGAGTTACAACAGCTCCACGAAGCAAGCACTTTGTTAGAGAAGCATGAATATGGCCAAGCATACCAAGTGCTTAAACCTATGCTTGAAAAAGATAAGCCGCATGTGACTATTTTTCGTTATGCTTGCCAGGCATTAACTGATAGTGGAGAGGAGGCTATATCTTGTTGGGAAAAAGCCTATATATTGCATCCCAGTGAGTCATCAATAGTACTCAATTTTGGTAATAGCTTGTTACAGAACGGAGAGTTCAAAAGAGCCATTACACTGCTTACAACTTGGGAGCATAGCCATGAAGCAACCGGAGAGATGAAGCAGCAGCAGCGTTATATGCTGGGGTATGCATATTACCAATTACAAGCATTTAGAGATGTTATTAAGGTTCTGATACAGCCGCCAGTTGAAATAAATTGGTGGTCAGTGATTAGTTACAGTCAGCTAGCAACAAGTGATTGGCAAGGGGCCCAAAATAGTGCTCAAAACTGGTTGATGAAACAGCCTGATAATAGTGCAGCTTGGCAAATTTTGACCCGTAGTGCGATGGGGCAAATGAATCTTGAGCTTGCAGCTATTTCAAGTGATATATCCCAATTGATCACACCTGTTGAATCGCATCATTTAAGTAGCATGTTTGGTCAGTTAAAAGCCTATAATTTTGCCGCTGATTGTTTAGATCTATTTCATGAAACAGAGTTGAACACCACCTCTCTGGCATGTTTACAGTATGCTTGGCTCAGTGGTCGACAGTTAGATGGACTTAGATTAGCAAGAAATCTTACGCCTGTTGATAGCAATCATGATGAATATTACCTGTTAGTGGGTCATTTATATGCACAATCAGGGGATGCTATTCAAGCAAGGATTTCGTGGGAACAAGTTGGCACATCACCGTTGCCAACAGGAAGTCCATCAGATCTTAAATATTGGCGAAAAAAGCGTAGCGCTGATACAACTAAAGCACTGCTTCTCATCGGTCAAAGTTATTGGCTAGAAAAGCAGTGGCTTGAGGCTGAGACCGTTTATCGAAAACTTAGACAAATACCTGAGTCTGAAGTGATGGGATTATCCTTTATTCAACAGTTACAGGCATTCGGTATGATAGGTAATAAACTCAGGTGATCACTGACTAGTGAGTGTGGTAGCATCAGCGGCCTTAAAAATAATAAAATTAGCCAGTATTGGGTTGTTCTATGCTCTTAATGATCGATAACTATGATTCTT
>JBAHZX010000131.1:0-9085 GCA_037132815.1 Shewanella sp. | reverse complement strand
CCCCTTCGTCTAGAGGCCTAGGACACCGCCCTTTCACGGCGGTAACAGGGGTTCGAATCCCCTAGGGGATACCAAACTCTTTTTACTCGAGTCTAAACAGGTAAGTCCAAGTCCCCTGCGTCTAGAGGGAGCAAGATTTGGACCGCGCGCTTTTGTTGTTTTTTTAACAATAATAAGAGCACGGCGGCTCTCTTCATTGAGAGTGGGGTTTGGATCCACAGCCTTCGGATTTGAGCTAATAGACAACTCTTTATTTGCAGAGTGTAAACAACAAATGTCCGGGTCCCCTTCGTCTAGAGGCCTAGGACACCGCCCTTTCACGGCGGTAACAGGGGTTCGAATCCCCTAGGGGATACCACTATTTACAATTACACGCATTCTAGTGCGTGAAATTGGGGCCTTAGCTCAGCTGGGAGAGCGCAACACTGGCAGTGTTGAGGTCAGCGGTTCGATCCCGCTAGGCTCCACCATTTTTACCGTCTTGTATCTAGTAAAGTACAATTGAAATTTAAACCACTGGAAGGTGGTTTTTTTACGTTCTATTTTTATGGTTTTTCCTGTGTAAACAGGTGTTAATTAGTACTGCTAGTAGTCAAAAACTTTGTAAATACAAATGTTTGGGGAAAGAGACTAGTCTGCTAATAAAGTATTTTCAATTTACAGAATCAAAGTATAAAAAAGCCATCGGACCGATGGCTTTTTTATTACTATTGCTCAGGTATTAATCTAGACCTAAGAAGCCCCCAGTTTGGTGCGCCCATAGTTGTGCATATATCCCCCCATTGTTTATCAGCTGTTGATGGGTGCCTTCTTCGACAATATTGCCTTCATCTAAAACAATTAATCTATCCATAGCTGCTATGGTGGAAAGTCGGTGAGCAATAGCGATCACTGTCTTACCTTCCATTAACTGGTATAAACTTTCTTGTATCGCAGCTTCGACTTCCGAGTCCAGTGCCGATGTTGCCTCATCTAGTAGCAGGATTGGTGCATTCTTTAGAAGCACTCGTGCAATGGCTATGCGCTGCCTTTGACCGCCTGAGAGTTTGACTCCTCGTTCACCAACTTGTGCATCCAGGCCTAAGTTTCCTTCTGCATCCGTTAAGGTTTGGATAAAGTCATAGGCTTGTGCACTCTTCATGGCACTCAATAACGCTTCTTCACTGGCTTCAGGTTTTCCATAGAGAATATTTTCTCGAATTGTTCTGTGTAGCAATGATGTATCTTGAGTAACCATCCCTATATTGGCACGTAGAGAGTCTTGTTGAACATGTTTAATATTCTGCTTGTCGATTTCGATAGTGCCTTTTTCAACATCGTAGAAGCGCATCAGCAGGTTGACTAATGTCGATTTTCCTGCACCTGATCGACCTACTAGTCCTACTTTCTCGCCTGCTTTTATATTAAGGTTTAGTTTTTCGATCACACCGCTATCTTCACCATAGTGAAAACTGACCTCAGTGAAGTCGATGGCACCCTTTTTAACACTGATTGTTGGAGCGTCTTTTAGGTCTTGGATCTCAGTGGGTTTAGATAAGGTGTTCATACCGTCGGCAACGGTGCCTATATTCTCGAATAACGAGCTTATTTCCCACATGATCCACTGGGACATGCCATTTAACCTTAGGGCTAGACTGATGGCGATGGCGATGGATCCGACAGTGATGGCACTTGTGGTCCATAACCAAATTGACACGGCAGAGATGGCAAATGCGAGTAGGTAGTTGATGATCTGTACACTGACACTGATACCTGTGACGAGTCGCATTTGTCTATGAACGGTATCCAGAAACGTCTGCATGCTGCTTTTTGCGTATTCGGCTTCTTTCTGGGTATGGGAAAACAATTTTACCGTGGTGATATTGGTATAGCTGTCGACGATGCGACCTGTCATATTTGAACGCGCATCGGCTTGTTCGGTAGATACTTGCTTCAATTGAGGTAAAAATCGGAATTGTAGGCCGATATACAAGCCTAACCAGATCAGCATCGGCAGAATTAATCGCAGATCTGCATTGGCGATCATAACCAGCATTGAGGTGAAATAAACTAAGATATACACGAGTACATCTAAGAGTTTTGTCACGGTTTCTCTGACGGCTAGCGAGGTTTGCATCACCTTGGTGGCGATACGGCCCGCGAAATCATTTTGATAAAAAGAAACACTCTGTTTTAGGAGATACCTATGGGCTAACCACCTGATGGACATGGGGTAGTTCCCAAGCAATCCTTGATAAACAATCAGTGCATGTAACAAAATTAATGAAGGGATCACCACTAAGACGAGCACTGTCATACCGATCAGCTTGAGGCCTTCATTTTCAAACAAGGTATCAGGGTCACTGGCGATCAATAAGTCGACAAGCTGGCCCATGAAACCGAATAATGAGACTTCTAGTACGGCGAGAATAGCGGTAAGGATCGACATTAATATCAGCGGGCGTTCGAATCCTTTGGTGTAGTGACGGCAAAAAGCATATATTCCTTGAGGAGGTTGCTCTGGCTCAGCGGCGGGGAGGGGGTCTACCCACGACTCGAATCGTTTAAACATTAGTTACTCAATTATAATTAATTAGCTCTGTCACTAGCATATCGTAAATCGATCACTTTGACTTAACTTTGCTTTTTTTGTATTCAGTTCCGTTTTCCGCTAGTTCATGCCTTAAATATTCAGTAAAGTGCGTTAAGAATTTCCTCTTATAGTTAGCACTAATATGTCGAACCTTTTGTCTAAGCTATCCATTGAGTCTTGTAGAAAAGCGAGATTGTCTCGGGATCCACGTTTTGATGGCAAATTTTTTATCGGGGTTCTTACTACCGGTATTTTTTGCCGACCTATTTGTCCAGCAGTCTCTCCGAAGGAGGAAAATGTTCGTTATTTTGATTCAGCCGTTAGTGCATCCTTAGCAGGGCTTAGGCCTTGCCTTCGTTGCCGTCCTGACAGTGCCCCCGATTCTTGTGCATGGAAAGGCACACGAACGACATTAGAGCGGGCTCTGACCTTGATTGAAGGGGGCGCACTGTCCGGAAGTCATGGCATAGACATCGAGGAATTATCGAGCAAGTTGGGTATATCGAGTCGTTATCTCAGGCAGCTTTTTAGTAAAAATTTGGGTACGTCCCCTAAAAAATATGCCCAATTTCGAGATTTAATGTTTGCCAAACAGTTGCTACATCAGACCCAGTTAAGTATCACTCAGGTAGCGTTTGCATCAGGGTTTAATAGTGTCAGGCGATTTAATGAATTATTTAAACAGACGTTAAAGCTCACGCCTACGGCCCTGAGAAAAACGACTCAAAAGCAGGCTAAAGATGGTAAGGGCAGTGATGAAGGCGCAAAGATAACTGAAAATTTGATGCTCACGGTGTTTTTATCTTATAGACCACCATTAAATTGGAGTCGTCAAATGGCGTTCTATCGTCTGCGTATGGTTGATAACATGGAGTGGGAAATTGATGGAGAAGGTTATGGAAGAAGTTTCCAGGTTGATGAGGCGAAAGGTTATTTTGAGGCAAATCATCAAGCAGACAACAATGGATTTATGATCAATATTTATTTGGCGTCGAGTGAGCATCTTGCAGATTTAAAAAATATTATCATGCAGATCCGTAGGTTGCTAGACTTAGATGCAGACATGGAAAAAATTGAAACCGTTTTAGCTTCGACTGCTATTATGGCTCAAGATATGATCGGTGGTTTAAGATTACCAGGCACCTGGTCTGTTTTTGAAGCGGGTTGCCGTGCAGTGTTGGGTCAGCAGGTCAGTATTATTCAAGCGAGTGTACTACTAAACACACTGGTCAAAGCTTATGGTGATAATGTGACTATTTCCGGTAAGTCAGTGATGCTTTTCCCTAGCCCTAAAGCCATAGCCGAAGCATCTCTCGATGAGCTTAAAATGCCGAGGGCTAGGAAAGCGGCACTTAAAGCTCTGGGGTTGTTTATCAGTGAAAGCCCCAGAGACTCTATCGATAACTGGCTATCAATTAAAGGCATAGGCCCCTGGACGCTCGCCTATGCTAAAATGCGCGGTTTCAGTGATCCGGATGTCTTATTGTGTTCCGATTTGGTGGTTAAGAAAAAGGTTCTATCTTTTTACCATCAAAGCGTAGAGGCAATGTCTCTAAATGAAACAACAAATAGCTTAACTCGAGCTAAATACAGTGAGCTAACGGATATACTCACCGAGCAAGCCTCTCCCTGGGGCAGCTACTTAACTTTTCAATTATGGAATCTGGCATGAAGCAATTAATTGATGGCTTAGCTTTTGCCTATTTTGATAAAGAAGCCTCAGTTACCTCAGAAACCACCATGGTAAAAACGGTGACGACTCCGGTGGGCGAGCTGTGCATTAAGGCCAACCAATTTGGTTTATCACATCTGAGTTTAACTGATATTAAATTGCACATGAGCTCTCAAACAGAGTTAAACCAACGAGCTGTTGGTTATTTAACCCAGGTTGAATGTGAATTAAAGGAATACTTTTCAGGCCAGCGACAATACTTTTCAGTGCCTTTAGCGCCGAAGGGAACCCAATTTCAAAGAGAAGTGTGGCAAGCATTAACTGAAATAAGCTATGGCAGTACCTGTAGCTATGCCGATATTGCTACCAACATCAACAGACCTAAGGCTGTAAGGGCGGTCGGAGCTGCAAATGGAGCTAACTCTATTGCCATCATTATCCCATGCCATAGAGTGATAGGAAAAGATGGCAGCTTAACCGGCTATGCTTATGGTCTCGAGATGAAACAGTTTCTACTTAAATTGGAATCTTGAACAAATTTCAAATTGATTTAATGTCTATCTTTCTAGCGAGTTTGAGCCCCTATTACTCCATAGGCTTTACGGAGACAGAGGATCGCAGATGCTAAGATCAAAATAAAAGCTTTCCCGACTAATCTAGCGTAGAATATGGGTCATATATTGGTAATATTTTTATGGAACCGTTCATTGCTATGACCCAAGTACACCTTCCCCAAGTTAAGCCTAAAACGACCTTCGAACAACTTGGCTTAATTCCGGAACTGCTGACACGTTTATCTCAACTGGAATATGTTGAGACCACTCTGATCCAGGGTAAGACTATTCCGGTAGTGTTAGCGGGTAAAGACCTACTCGCTGGAGCGGTGACAGGCTCAGGTAAAACCGCCGCTTTTGCGTTACCTATTCTGCAGAACATGGCTAAGATAAAGGTGAAAGCGAGCAAGGGAAACCAGATAGGTGTCTTGGTCTTGGTACCGACCAGAGAACTGGCTCAGCAGGTGGCGAATAGTTTCAAAAGCTATGGGCAGTTAATTCAGCCACGGTTAAAAGTAGCCGCAGTTTTTGGTGGGGTATCTGCTAATACTCAGATGCTTGCATTAAGGGGAGGTGCGGACATTCTGGTTGCTACTCCGGGTCGACTATTGGATCTTGTTTCTAGTAATGCGGTCAAGCTAGCTCAGGTGCGTACTTTAGTGTTAGATGAAGCAGATCGCATGTTGAGTTTAGGTTTTACTGATGAGTTAGCGCAAATTGTTACCTTGTTACCTAAACAGAAGCAGATCTTGCTGTTTTCAGCAACCTTCCCCGAAGAGGTTAAAACCCTTACCGATAATTTATTATCGCTTCCCGTAGAGGTTCAAATTCAAAGTGAAGAGCAATCTACACTTTTACAAAAGGTCTATACGGTTAACCGTAATCGTAAAGCAGCTTTGTTAGCACACTTGATTAAAGATAACAATTGGCGTCAGGTGCTAGTGTTTGCCAGTGCGAAGAACACCTGTAATCGACTCGAGCAGAAGTTAGCGAAGTCTGGAATTGCAGCACAAATATTTCACAGTGATAAATCACAAGGTGCGAGGACTAAGGTACTCGAGGCGTTTAAAAATGGTGATACCCATGTGTTAATCGCCACCGATATCGCTGCCCGTGGCATCGATATAGAAAAACTACCGGTGGTAATTAACTATGAGCTGCCCAGAAGTCCTATTGACTATATGCATCGTATTGGCCGAAGTGGCCGTGCAGGTGAAGTAGGACTAGCGCTATCTCTCATCTCTCATGATGAATATCAGCATTTTAAGCTCATAGAAAAGAAAAATAAAATCAACTTAGACCGTGAGCAAGTCAGCGGTTTTGAAGTTGATGAAGAGGCGCCATTAGATTGTCCTTCCAGAGAGATTAAACCTCAGGCAGCTCCAGAGGGAATGGGTAAGAAAAAACGTAAAATATTGACTAAATCTAATACTGAACTTTGGATCAAAAAATAACTTACGTTCGTGGCGAGCTGATTAATAATTACACTTGGTGCAGGTACTGTGATGACATTTCAGTATGAGTACCGTCATATTTCAATGTGAAAAAGAGTGGTAACAGGTTATGCAGCATCTATATTGGTTAATAGAAAATAAAATTGCTGGACGCAGTGGGCCTAACAAGGAAGCTTGGGATTTGAACGAAATAAAGCGCGCGGGGATCGGAGCTGTGCTGTCTGTTAATGGTGGTGAAGAGTGCGACCCTCAAGCTTTTATTGATGCCGGCTTATCTTATGCCTGCATTCCATTTTCAAGTAACATTCCTCCAAAGGAAGATGATTTAGCTCTGTGCGTGGAGCAGCTACCAAAGGCATTAGCATTTATTCGTGAATGTGAACAACACAATAATCCTATATTGATCCACTGTTATTCAGGAAAAGACAGAACTGGATTAATCATGGCTTATTACTTGATGGAAAATGGTGCCGCACCATTACATGCCGTCAGTCAGGTTCGTGCCGTCAGAGATATCGCTTTTAGCGCTGAAGGATGGGATCAATTTGCATTCGATGTGCTCTATGCATTACAAGGCTAGACTTAAAGCCAGCGAGTCGGGATATAGTCGCTAACTTAGGGTGGCAAGATAGGCTATATTTGAGGTTTAGTTGGATAAATCATCGGGGTTGTTTTCAATTTTGAGCCCCTTAAATCCTGCTAAGAGGGACAAAACAAAATAATGTCAAAGTTTAACATTATGTTACAACGATGCTGTCTTAGGGTAATATAGTGAGTGATTTAAACAGTATTACTAGACATCATAAGATGGTTTAGATACAACTCTCTGTGAAGGAATAATATTCAGATCAGCTTAAGGTTTATTAAAACCTCTGCACCATGATTGTACATAATACCCATCGGTATAAAAAATATAATAAATGACAGGTATATTAATGAAAGAAAATCGATCTCTGTTAGCAAAAATTGTTAATGGCAGCTTAGTACTGCAAATTTTATTTGGAATTATCGCCGGTATTTTAGTGGCTATGTTCTCAGAAACTGCCGCTAAGAATGTTGCTTTTTTAGGCGAACTCTTTGTTGGTGGCTTGAAAGCCATCGCTCCGATTTTAGTCTTTGTTTTAGTGGCAACCTCTATTGCCAACCAAAATAAAAATTCAAAAACGAATATGAAACCCATTGTGGTTTTGTATCTCTTTGGTACTTTCGCAGCTGCACTTACTGCAGTGTTGATGAGCTTCGCCTTTCCAACGACTTTGGTGTTGGCAGTAGGTGCTGAAGGTGCGACTCCACCAGAAGGGATCGGTGAGGTTATCCATACTCTGCTGTTTAAAATTGTTGATAACCCTGTTAATGCTTTGATGACTGGGAACTATATTGGCATCTTGGCTTGGGGTGTTGGCCTAGGTTTAGCCCTACATCACGCCAGTGATTCAACTAAGCAAGTTTTTTCTGATGTGAGCCAGGGGATCTCTGTGATGGTACGTTTCATCATACGTTTGGCTCCTATCGGTATTTTCGGACTGGTGGCGGCAACATTTGCTGAAACAGGCTTCTCTGCTATTGCAGGTTATGCCCAGCTGTTAGCGGTATTACTAGGTTCTATGGCGATTATTGCGCTGGTGGTTAACCCTATTATAGTGTTCATCAAGATCCGTCGTAATCCATATCCGCTAGTATTTACCAGCCTGCGAGAGAGTGGAGTTACGGCTTTTTTTACTCGTTCAAGTGCCGCTAATATTCCGGTTAACATGGCGCTGTGCGAAAAGCTAAAGCTCCATGAAGATACCTACTCAGTTTCAATTCCCTTAGGTGCTACCATTAATATGGGTGGTGCAGCGATTACTATTACAGTATTAACCTTAGCAGCGGTTCATACCATGGGTATTGAGGTTGATATATTTACAGCCATTCTTTTGAGTGTAGTGGCTGCGATTTCAGCCTGTGGAGCCTCCGGTGTGGCTGGCGGTTCATTACTGCTTATTCCATTGGCATGTAGCCTTTTTGGTATTTCAAATGATGTCGCCATGCAAGTGGTTGGGGTAGGATTTATTATCGGTGTCATTCAGGACTCTGCAGAGACTGGCTTGAACAGTTCTACTGACGTGATTTTTACCGCTGCAGCCTGTGAAGCCGCGGAAATGAAACAGAATCAAACCCGCTAAATTATCCATTAAATTAGATTAGTGTTTAATTTATTCAAACTCCTGGGTTCGGAACCCAGGAGTTTTTTGCTATCCTCTGTATGATGACTTTGATAGAGAACCAGTGGCTCAAGTATGGGATCGAGTTGTTTAGGAAGTTGTAGGTTCTGAGTAAGCGATACATGTTCTCAGTGGGAATTTCAAGTGGTCTAGCACACAGGTTCATCGCTTTAGGCTGAACCTAAGCACCTACATCTCTATAGGTGAGGCTTTGACTGCAGTGCAATAGGCTAGCCTATTCCTTATAACGGATAGAGCAAGGTCAATAACGCAGTATTAATCACTTTTAAACCTATTCTCATCAGTGTTCCATTTAAAAGATAGGGTCACTAAAAAAAATTATCTATTTCATGCCCTTATAAGTTTACACGGCCGCGCGTTGTTTTTTTTAATTAATGTTGGGAGCATTAATGCCTCTCGTTAGAGGCATTGTTTTTAACGGTAAAAAATTGCCTATTTATCAAAATAACACTTGCAATCACTAAAAATTTTTTCAAATTTGTCCGTTTTGACAAGCATGAAACGGATACCGACATGAATAAAATCATCAGCTTAAATGACCACATTATTAAACATTGTAATGAAAGTATGGAGAAGGCGCTTTCAGCGGAACGTTATCCGTTATGGAA
>JBAHZX010000129.1:0-16116 GCA_037132815.1 Shewanella sp. | reverse complement strand
AACTCATTATTTGGATGCTTTATGTTTACCCTTATTCGCCGTCACACATTGATAGCTTTTACCCTGCTCGCTATGCTGAGCCAAGGACTGCTATCTAATGGCTCGATGATGGTAGGAAAAGTGCAAGCACATGAAGCCGTAATGTCTGGTTCACTCCACACACCAATGATGAACATGGAAGATGGAGCTGCTTGTCATTCTAAACAGACAGATAAGGTCTCCCATTGCTGCAACTCAGAGCAACTCGACGATGTGCTTCCCGATGAAGCTCAGAGCTGCTGTAACGGCAACGGATACTGCCAGGGTGATTGTAATCATTGTCTTGTTATTTCGATGACGGGCACTCTTTTTGATACTAAATCTTGGCTAGAATTTAGTCCCTCAGAGTTAGCTCTGGCCACTCAAATGTCTCATTTTCATTCCATCTCTATCGTTAAAGATATCAGACCCCCTATAGCTTAAATAAATAGGATTTAAGATACTTTTATTTTAAATCCAGTAGCCTTACCGGCTACTTATAAGCTATATCTTTAAAATACTTATTTGTATCGATCCGAATAATAATTAAGTTTTTCATCGCATAAATTGTTATGTCAGTCTGACTATCGACTTATTTATGCTTAATGAAAACTATTATCCATTGCGATCGATCTTACATAGCCATTACTTTTTTATGATCTGTTAGATCTAAATCTAGACGGCTGTTTATATGGAATTTATAAATGAAAACTATTATTAGCCTTATTTTATCTACTTTTATCTTGGTTTCAATTGTGCCAACGGTATCTGCACATGACCATGTTCAGCAGCAAGAACATGCTCAACACCATGAAATGAAGGCCGACCACGCCTGCCCTATGCATCCGGAAGTAACAGGAAAAAAAGGTGATACTTGCCCTAAATGTGGCATGAACTTAACTGCAGTCAAAAGCGACACTAATGGTCAAAATTGTGATAATTGCCCACACCATAAGAGTAAAGTTCAAACTACATCTGCTGATACCCACGCGTGTCCTATGAATCCGGCAATCACCGGAAAAGCTGGCGAAACCTGCCCAAAATGTGGCATGAACTTAGAACCAATTAAGGCCGAGGCTGACACTAAAGCAATGGTTAAACACCAGTACTAATTCTGAGTGAGATGAGACATTATGAGTAAATTTAAGATGAACAAACATAAAAACATAGTTTATATAATCAGTCTATTGTTGGTGTTCACGCCTCAGTTATCACACTCTAAGTCACTGATTGTCAATGACCAAACGACTGATCATGCTGAGCATAGCCACAACCAAAGTAATGAAGCGATCACCTATTCATGTCCTATGCATCCAGAGGTGACAAGTCATAAACCCGGCAGCCGTTGCCCTAAGTGCAATATGTTCCTCACCTTAGATGAGAGCAGCAAGCAACAAGATCAGAATAGCGATCCTATGTTGGCGACACACAAAACTTATGTTTGCCCCATGCATCCAGAAGAAACTAGCCATGAGTCCGGCAGTCGTTGCTCTATCTGTAACATGTTCCTCGTGGAAGAGGAGGGAAAGGGAGGAGAAAAGGATCACTCTTCCCATACTATGAGTAAATCAATCCCTGACGATCACTCCGAACACGATAAAATAACTGTGTCAGCACTCACTCCTGCTGACACAGTATTTAACCTTGCTAAGCCAATTTCCCTTGATGACGGTGGCACAATTAGATATATCTGCCCTATGCATGCTCATATCATAAGCGATATACCTGGAACCTGTCCTATCTGTGGTATGAACCTAGAAAAAGTTGAAGTCGGTGGTAATAGCAAAGAAATTCAGATAAATGTTTCCGGTGGCATGCAACAAGCCCTAGCTCTGAAAGTCGCAAAAGTAGAAAGAGATACCCTATGGAAGTTTGTTCAGACTGTAGGCCAGATAGATTATGATGAGAGTAAAATAAATCACATCCATGCTCGGGTTAATGGCTGGATCGAAAAACTGACTATCAAGTCTGCCGGTGACAAAATCACTAGTGGTCAACTCTTGTATGAGATCTACTCACCAGATTTGGTCAATGCACAGGATGACTTCTTGCTCGCCCAAGATACCTTAAAACGTATAGGTAAGAATGCCAGTTATGAGGAGTTACTCAGAAAGGCAGGTCTTAGACTAGAGTTATTAGGCTTTAAGAAAAGCCAAATAAAGGCATTGGCAAAATCGAAAAAATCTCAATACAGGGTGCCCTTCTACGCCAAGAGTGACGGCATAGTTAAAGAGCTAAAAATTAGAAATGGCATGTATATACAGCCATCTACAGAGATCATGTCCATTGCCGATCTATCTAAGGTCTGGGTGATTGCCGATGTATTTGAAAATGAACAAAGCTGGCTCGAAGTAGGTCAGAAAGCCGAGGTCTCTGTACCCGCCATGGGGATAAAAGGGATCCAAGGTAAAATAGATTACATCTACCCAGAATTAGACCCTGTGACCCGTAGCTTACGAGTCAGAATAGTGCTTCAAAATCACAACATAGAGCTAAGACCTAAGACTTTAGCCAAAATAGAGATTTTCGGTGGACCCAATAAAAATGTCCTAGTGATCCCTCAAGAGGCACTAATTCAAACAGGCAAAGAGAACCGTGTGATCGTAAAGCTTGAAAATGACAACTTTACCGCACGTAAGGTAACCGTAGGCATGTTAAGCCAAGGCAAAGCCGAAATTATTGAGGGTCTGAGTGAAGGTGAACTCGTGATCACCTCAGGTCAATTCTTACTCGATTCAGAAGCTAGTCTCAAGGGTAGTTTAATGCGCCTGAGTAGTGGTCACCAACACTAGGAGTGCTAGATAATGTATAACAATTCTATAGATATCTACGTTAACAAGCATACTTCTAGGAGTGCGACTAAAGTCGAGATGTCATTATCGAGAGGTAATACTCATGCTTAAGAAAGTCATCGAAGCCTCTATTAGACAAAGGATTATGGTACTTATTGTCACCATAATGATCACGGTATGGGGTGTTCAAGAGCTAAGGAATACACCGTTAGATGCCTTGCCCGATCTTTCAGATGTGCAAGTTATTATCAAAACATCATTTCCGGGACAGGCACCCAAACTGGTCGAGGAGCAAGTCACATATCCACTATCAACAGCTATGTTGGCAGTTCCGGGAGCTAAGACGGTTCGCGGTTACTCCTTCTTTGGCGACTCATATGTCTATGTCATCTTCGAAGATGGCACCGATATTTACTGGGCTCGCTCTCGAGTGCTAGAGTACCTGAGTCAAGTGAGTAGCCTTCTGCCTGACGCAGTTCAACCATCTCTGGGGCCAGATGCATCAGGAGTCGGTTGGATCTTCGAATATGCTCTGGTCGACCGTTCGGGAAATTTAGATCTCTCACAGCTGAAAAGTTTGCAGGACTGGTATCTGAAACTTGAACTTCAGAGTGTGGCCGGTGTTTCCGAAGTTGCCACCGTTGGCGGCATGGAGCAGACTTATCAAATCGTCATAGAACCCGATAAACTGGCCATTTATAAGCTAGATATAGCAGCGATAAAAGATGCCGTCTCTAACTCAAATACCGAAGCTGGCGGCTCGGTAATCGAAATGGGCGAAGCCGAATATATGGTTCGTGCCAAAGGCTATCGTCAAACATTAGATGATTTTAGGGAGATCCCTCTCGGGATCACTAGTCCTTCGGGAACCCCATTATTGCTCAAGGATGTTGCAACCGTACGTAAAGGGCCATCATCACGCCGTGGTATTGCCGAATTAGATGGTGAAGGTGAAGTCGTCGGTGGCATCATAGTCATGCGTTACGGCGAAAATGCCTTAGCCACCATAGAAGCGGTTAAAGAAAAACTAGAACAACTCAAAGCAGGCTTGCCGGAAGGGGTTGAGATAATCCCGACCTATGACAGATCTCAATTGATCGAAAGCTCGGTTAAAAACTTATTTAACAAGGTGATCGAAGAGATGTTTGTCGTTGGCTTGGTTTGCCTGCTGTTCCTCATGCATGCACGCTCGACCTTAGTCGCCGTGATCACTCTGCCCTTAGCAATACTCATCGCATTCATAGTGATGAATAAAATGGGCGTCAACGCTAATATCATGAGCTTAGGCGGTATTGCCATTGCCATTGGAGCAGTAGTCGATGGTGCAATTGTAATGATCGAAAACATGCATAAACACCTTGAGTATTTCGAGAATAAAAATAAACGCCAACCGAACGCGAAGGAACACTGGAAGTTGGTAGCTGAAGCCTCGGTAGAAGTGGGTCCTGCGCTATTTTTCTCTCTGCTTATTATTACCTTAAGTTTTATGCCTGTATTTGCCTTGGAAGCTCAGGAGGGCAGGCTCTTTAGCCCATTAGCTTACACCAAAACTTTCGCTATGGCAGCCGCTGCAGTACTGTCTATCACCTTAGTTCCTGTTCTTATTGGCTTCTTTATCCGAGGAAAAATCCCTAAGGAAACCAGTAACCCAATCAGTAGATTCCTTATCGCAATCTACAAGCCTTCTTTGACCTTAATACTTAAGTTTCCAAAGATAACATTAGTCGTCGCTTTACTTACTCTGATGAGTGCTTGGTACCCTGCGAGCAATTTAGGTAGCGAGTTTATGCCCGAACTTGATGAGGGAGATCTACTCTATATGCCGACAGCCTTACCCGGGATCAGTGCCAGTAAGGCCGCCGAAATACTACAACAGACCGACAGGTTGATTAAGACTGTTCCGGAGGTAAAGCGGGTATTTGGTAAGGTCGGTCGTGCAGAAACGGCTACAGATCCAGCGCCACTGACCATGTTGGAAACCACCATAATGCTTAAGCCTAAAGATGAGTGGCGTGAAGGATACACCTTAAAGGATGTCATCGATCAGCTGCAACAGACTGTTAAAATACCAGGGCTTACAAATGCTTGGGTTCAGCCCATCAAAACACGTATCGATATGCTCTCCACCGGGATCAAAACTCCGGTAGGCATCAAAATCACTGGTGCCGATGTAAATGAACTGCAGAAAATTGGCACAGATATCGAAGCGATACTCAGTAGGCTTCCTAACACTAAGTCAGCCTATGCCGAACGTACTGGTGGTGGCCGCTACATTGATATTACACCTAAGCTTGATGTGGCATCTCGCTATGGCATGACCCTATCCGATATCCAAGATGTGGTCCGATATGCCATTGGCGGTATGAATATTGGCGAGTCAGTGCAGGGAGCGGAACGTTATCCTATCAATCTTAGATATCCAAGAGAGCTAAGAGATAATATCGAAAAGCTCCGGGAGCTCCCCGTGATCACGAAATCGGGACACTATCTTCCGCTGCGTAACTTAGCCGATATAGAGATCACCGATGGCCCGCCGATGCTCAAGAGTGAGAATGGTCGTTTAATCTCATGGGTATTTGTCGATATAGAAGGAACGTCTATTGGTGAATATATTAGCCAAGCTAAATCGGCGCTGGATAATGAGCTAGTTGTACCGCCAAGATACAGCTACGATTTTGCAGGTCAATATGAATATATGCAGCGGGTCGATGAAAAGCTGAAAAAAGTGATCCCTATGGCACTCGGTGTCATCTTCATCATGTTGATGATGACATTCGGCTCGACGATACAAGCCAGCATGATCATGTTCAGTTTACCATTCGCACTCGTTGGCAGTACCTGGCTTTTATATGCCTTGGACTTCAACATGTCAGTTGCCGTAGCAGTGGGCATGATAGCTTTAGCAGGGGTAGCAGCAGAGTTTGGTGTCGTAATGTTGGTTTACCTCAACAATGCCATCAAGCATAGAAAAGAGTCAGGTCAATATCAAGTAGTGAGCGATCTGAAAGAGGCCTTAATTGAAGGTGCCGTAATGCGAATTCGCCCTAAGGCGATGACCGTCGCGACCATTTTCTTTGGTCTGCTACCTATCATGTGGGGAACGGGTTCTGGTAATGACGTGATGCAAAAGATCGCCGCACCTATGATTGGTGGTATGGTAACCGCACCCTTGTTATCACTTTTTGTACTACCAGCACTCTACCTCTTAGTTTACTCACGTAAACTAAAAAAATAACAACTAAGAGTTTCTGTAACACTCGACACCCAGCCAATGCTGGGTGTTTTTATTCTCGCTTCTCCTGAAATAAATAGATTAAATTTGAAATCACTCCAGACGGTATTAATTCAAACGAATGCACCAGCTAATGAGCCCAATGTCCTACTACGCCTCGCAGTGATAAATCTCCAAAGACCAATATGTTAAAAGACACTATGACTCTGTTATCAACTGTAAACTAGCAAACTCTCGATAAAGCTCACTGCTCTTTATTAATTCTTGGTGAGTTCCACTCGCCACTAACTGGCCTTTTTCCATCACCAGAATACGATCGGCATTGAGCACCGTCGCTAACCTATGGGCAATAATCAAAGTGGTCTTACCCACCATCAAACTATCCAATGCCTGCTTAACCTTATGTTCACTGATGGCATCAAGTGCGCTGGTGGCTTCATCAAGTAAGAGTATCGGCCTATCGGCCAATATAGCCCTAGCGATAGCGATACGTTGTTTTTGACCACCGGATAGCCGCACTCCGCGCTCGCCTAAATAAGTTTGATAACCCTCACTAAACTCAGAGATAAATTCATGGGCGCGTGCCGCTTCACAAGCCTTAATCACCTCATCTTCACTGGCATCTAAGCGACCGTAACGCACATTTTCTAACACACTGGAGGCAAAAATAACTGACTCTTGCGGCACCAGAGCATACTGCTGGCGTAGCGTCTGAGTCTTAATCTGCGCGATATTGATACCATCTAACTCAATGCTGCCACTATCCAAGCAGTAGAAACGTTGTAACAGCTCAAACAAGGTACTTTTTCCTGCGCCACTGGCACCAACCAGAGCAACCCTCTCACCCGGATGAATATGAATATCCATACCTCTGATCACCTCCTCATCAACCGTCGGTGCAGATTGGTTATCAGCGTCAACCTTCTTTGTTTGCTTAAGCTGAGAATCCTGAAGGCCTTGGTAGCTAAAACGAATATCATTCAACTTAAGCTCACCTTTAACCTTAGTTGGTAGTTCGGTTGGGGTATCGACGGTGGGAATATCAATAGGTGTCTCAATAAGCTCTATCAAACGCTCGGAAGCACCAGCGGCCCTTTGTATGTCACCAATCACTTCACTGATGGTCGCAACTGAACCTGCAACCATCACGGCATAGAACATAAATGCCGACAACTCACCACCCGTCATGCTACCCGACATCACATCATGGGCACCGACCCAAGTCACTAAGGCAATAGCAAAAATACTGAGAAACATCACCAGAGCTATGAGAATTGAGCGATACCAGATACGGCTCTTTGCCACATCCATAACGGCTTCAACCCTATTGCTAAACAAGGCTCTGTCCTGATCTTCATGGGAATAAGCCTGCACAGTATGGATCTCATGCAGTGTTTCATCGATATAGGCACCCAGATCACCGACTCTGTCTTGGCTCTTACGGGATAACTCTCTGACTTTACGGCCAAAGAATAAAATAGGACCCAATACCAAAGGCACGGCCAACAAGACTAAGCCCATCATCTTGATACTGGTGATCCCCATCATGACTATGCCGCCGATCACAGTCACGCTAGCGCGTAGCGCCATAGAAAGGCTGGAGCCCACAACAGACTGAAGCAGAGTAGTATCAGCGGTAAAGCGAGAGATCACCTCTCCCGTACGCAGCTTGGCATAGAAGCCCGGTGAAAGCTTGAGCAAATGGTCATACACTTTAAGACGGATATCGGCACTGACCCGCTCTCCAAGCCAGGTCATCAAATAAAAACGGCAGAAGATGGCTGAACTGCTCAAGGCCGTGATGCCTATCACCAACATGATGATCTCGTTAAGGCGGTTGCCATTCTCCTCTAAAAAACCTTCATCCACCATAAGGCGAACACCTTGACCTAAAGACAACCAGGCCAGAGAACCAATGAACAAAAAGACAATAGCCGCGATGACTCGGGTCTTATAAGGTTTAAGAAAGCTCGCGATCCAAGCCAGCACAGACTGTCGATGAACATAGAGCTTGGAACTCTTTAACACTGAAGCTGATGTAATCGGTTTATTCGCATCAGTATTTATGGATGAGACTGAAGAAGAATCTTGATTCAAGGGGCATCCTTAGTGAAGAAGTAATAACGAAAGATTAACTTCTTTTATTAACCTAATAAGAAAGAGAATAACAAACCCTGCATTAAAACGCGGGGTTTGTTTGTATCGAAAGGTATTATCCCAATTCTACTAAATATGTGATTTTTCAACAGGAGTTCAAAGCACTGTAGGCAAGGCTGATGCTTGAAGTTACGTCCCTGTTCATACAAGGTTTGCCACGCTTGACGATACTCTTCATCACCAATAAAATCGACACGTAAGTCTGCTAATGTACTCATGGCAGGCTCCCAAGCCACATACACATCCCAGAGTTTGTAACTATCATTTACTTAGTCATAAGTCTCAGGCATCTGATCTTGATCTGCGACATAGGTGACACGGGGACCAAATTTAACACCCCCTGCATCACACTTTGAGACAAATCAGGACCCATGAAATAAATACCACGGTGACCCGAGTTAGTATTTTGACGAACACCATCTATGGTCTGCAATACCCGTTGACCGCTTGAGAAGAGGCACTAGGACCATTTTAGACATTAATATTGGCTTCATTTTAAGTGCCTGAGCAACCGATGTGAGTTGTAACTCCTGAGGTTCCTCTTCACCAATAACAGCTATGCTCCTGCTGGTGTCCGATACTTTTTTGCTGATACAGGTTGTCGTAACTAAGACTTTATCAAATTCGGTTACTGATCCTACTTTTTGAGCAACTGTATTAGCCTATACGGTCGTAGAACTCAATACTATCGTTACGGCTAGCGCATTTTAATCCCTGACTCTAACAGGGTTGACCGATAATCATCGTCTAACCCTGCCATTTTCTTTTTCCTCGCCATACTGACTGATTTCGTTGTATGTTGTTTAAATAACGCCATGGCTATTTTCCTCATTACGTTAAGCACTAGCGGCCCTTGCTTCTTACGTATTCTCAATTCATCTTCCCTAAAGTTCATGTCTAACATCCAATGCAACTTTCAACTTGCCAATGATTGCGTACCGCATTGAGCGCTTACTCGGCATTTAGCCCCAACGAACTGATATACCAAAGGGTTTCTATCAACTCAGTACCGACTGATTTATCATAAACTTTAGCAGTGACTTGAATAATACTCTTATGCCACCAAGCTTCTAATTCACTATGCCACTACAGGTATTGCTGTGGTTTCAATAAGTGTTGATATCCAAGATTGAAAGGCATGTTCTATTTCATCTGCTTTTAACCGACAAATGACACGAGCTATGGTGTCACGCTTTGGGATACCTGCATTGAAATCGCCGTATTTTTTAGCCCATTAAGCTTTAGGTGCCAAAAGTCTTCAATATTTTCCCTGCCCTGCCCTGCCCTGCCCATCCCCAGAGAGTACAGCACTAATGGCTAATAGAAGAATGTCGATAAGCTGATGCTTTTTGCAGAGCTCAATGCGAGGATCTGTAATTGAATTAAAGTGTTTTAAAAAAGTAGCATTCATACTGGGTTATCAAAGTGGTTATTATGTCTTGATCTAATCGCTACATGCGCTATAAGTTCAATCTGCCTGATTTTTCCTTGGAGTTTTATGCGATTACGTTTAGTGACACAGTCACCTATTTATCGAGCCAATAGTACTCAGCAATAGAAACCTTTACAGACAGTTTCACCATAGCCCTTTCGTGATGGTTTTAATGAAAATAATAACAAGCTAAGCGAGAAAAATAGAGGTTAAATAATTAATAAGTAGTGTCAAACTTAAAGAGAAGATGGCTTCCCCTTCTAATATAACTCGCTAACCTAATGCCAGCAGTTTCACCAATACCCCTGCTGATGCGAAGCTCACCACCAAGAATAAAATATTAGGCTTAAACAGCTTCAACAAACCAAAGCCTAAGAGCACTAATGCCATATCCAGAGGTACTTTCACCGCGCTGGTAAACACAGGCATATAGAGCGCAGAAACAAGAAAACCAACCACACAGGCATTAATACCAGCTAAAGCTCCGACAACCTTAGGCCGAGCACTCAGAGCCGCCCAGGTCTTCAATGCCGCTAACATCAACAGGAAGCCAGGAAGAAAGATCGCAAGGATTGCCACTATGGCACCAACAAAAGGTGATTGACTCCAAAGTTCGGCTCCTAAGAAGGCAGCCAAAGCGAACATGGGGCCAGGGACTGCTTGGGCTAAAGCATAACCAGTAATGAATCTATCGCTGGTCATGGCATCACCGACTATGGTCTCCAATAAAGGCAATACCACATGACCGCCACCAAATACCAGACTACCAGCCTGGTAAAACTGACCAAATATTTGACCCAACTGAGCATCTATCTTAATAAACACCAAGGAAGCAATAAACAAGATAACAAAGGCAGCTAACCACATATAACCCAGAGTGATAGGTTTAATTTCTGCTATCGTAAGCTCATCATTGATGTCATTGGGAGAAAAATATTTCGCTCCCACCAGAGCAGCCACCAACAAGATCAGTACCTGAGTCATCAGGGATCCATATAAAATTAACAGAACACTAGAGCTTAGCATCAGAATTTTAGCCACATGTTTTCGACAAAACTGGTTAAACATGATCCACACAGCATCAGCAACCACGACCACAGCGAGTAATTTAAGACCGTATATTGCTCCCTGAAACAATCCATTACCCAGCCATTGAGCACTTGTCACTGCCAGCAAAAAAAGTAAACAAAATGAGGGCAGTGTGAAGCCGACAAAAGCAGCTAGGCCACCGAGTAGCCCCCCCTTATGATAACCTATGGCAAAACCTATCTGGCTCGAACCTGGGCCAGGCATGAACTGGCTCAATGCAACCAGACTTGCATAATGTTTATCGTCAAGCCATTTCAAGTCGCTGACAAAGGTCTGTCTAAAATAACCGATATGTGCGGCCGGACCACCGAAGCTAACAAGTCCCAGTGAAAAAAAACGAACAAATATATGCAACATAATAGTTATATACAGGGTAGCTAAAGAATTACCATGAATGATATAACATTCATATGACAGGTAGATAACAATAAAGACAACACCCAAAGCTATTGACACTCCCAAGCCAACCTCTCAATCACAGCACGCTTTGTGACCTCACTTACAAAACTAATGTTTAATAATACTGCTTAGACCTAATCCACTATGAACAGTGGTTATACTCATAAGAACTGAAAATTTCTCTCGTGTTACCTTTACAAAGTTATCCATCTCCCCACATAAAGAGAGTTAATTTTACCAACCAAGAATTGCCAAAGAACAAAAGCAGATACGATGAAAAAGCTAAAAATCGATGGGACTTTGCTATCGGCTCGGCCTGAAGACCTCCTGATCAACATAGCTAAAAAAGCAGGGATAACGATTCCTAGCTTATGTGAGCAGCCGCATTCAAATACTCGAAAAAATGTTATCGCAAAGAGCCACTGCAACTTGTGTATCGTAGAGGTCCACTCCCAAGATATCGGGACAGATACGAATGCTAAGACCTCCACCAATACTGTACGCGCCTGTGAAACAACCTTTGGCTCACTTTGTAGCAAGGCCTCAACTGATGCTAACACTGACATCGGGATTGAGGTTATCACTCAATCGACCGATCTTAACTTACAACGTCAAGCCTCGCTAACAGATATTTTAAGTGACCACTTTGCCGATTGTGAGGCGCCGTGCCAACAAGCCTGTCCGGCAGGTGTCGATGTACAGTCATACCTGTTTCATATCGCACAAGGCAACTATAAAGAAGCCGTCAAGGTGATCAAGCAAACATTACCGCTCCCCCTCTCTATTGGCAGAGTATGCCCCGCATTTTGTGAAATAGAATGCAGACGAGGATTAATCGATGAGCCCGTAGCAATCAGGCAGCTCAAGCGGCATGCTGCAGACTTAGATATCGAAGACAGTGAAAGCTATGTGCCACCTAGATCTCCGGCAACGGGGAAAAAAGTCGCCATTGTCGGCAGTGGACCGGCTGGTATTACCGCCGGATATTTTTTGTCAAATTCAGGACACGATGTCACCGTCTATGAGTCTATGCCGAAAGCCGGTGGCTGGTTACGCTACGGCATTCCTGAGTACCGTTTACCAAAGGCGATACTCGATAAAGAGATCGACTTACTTTGTAAAAACGGTTTAAACATCCAAACCAATACTAGTTTGGGTCAGCAGATCCACCTTAAACAGCTCGTCGATGATTTCGATGCCGTCTGCTTAGCCATAGGCGCGCAAAAGGCTGTACCGATGAACTATCCTGGTACCGATCTCCAAGGTTGTTATTTAGGCGTCGACTATCTCAAAGATCACAGCACAAAAAAACGCTATAAGACAGGAAAGAAGGTGGCCGTGATAGGAGGGGGAAACACCGCCATAGATTGCGCACGAACCGCAAAGCGTGACGGAGCCGATGTAACCCTCATCTATCGTCGTACCCGTGACGAGATGCCAGCCGAACCTTACGAAATAGACGAAGCTGAACTCGAAGGTATAAATTTTTACTTTCTGACAAATCCAATAGAGAATCACAGCGATGCCCATGGAAGAGTAGAGCGTGTCACCTTAGAGAAGATGACATTAGGGAAACCCGATTCGACAGGTCGGCGGACTCCTATACCTACTGGAGAGCATTTTACCCAAGCCTTCGATACCGTTATTCCAGCCGTTTCGCAGATGCCAAATATGGAGTTTCTTAAATATCCAGAAAGCCAACTCACCACAGGTAAACTTGCCCTTACCCGCTGGAATACATTTGAAGGTTGTGAACATACTATGTCGGCAGGCATCGATAAACTTTTTGTTTTAGGGGATTGCAGAACGGGACCGGCAACAGCCGTTGCAGCGATAGCCGACGGTAGAAAAGCCGCGATGGCCATCGAGAAACTACTGAAACAAGGCCTAGTTTGTGAGCCGAGTTCTAAGCAGTTCAATGCCACTAAATCCGATAATAATACTGAGTTATCTGCAGCACTCTATCCAAATATAAAGCAACGGGCTAAAGCCAAGATGTTAGAGCTCGACTTTAAAAGCAGAGCTCTTAATTTTAAAGAAATAGAACTCGGATTCCGCTCAGATCAAGCGATTCAAGAAGCAGCCAGATGCCTTGAGTGTGCATGCCAAGTCAATACCAACTGTAAATTGCGTGACTATGCGACCGAATACAAAATCGATACTACCTCCCTCACCAGTAGTGGACCGGCAAATGCACCGAGACAATTCTGTGTAGATAGCAGTAGCCCCTTCATTACTTTCGATGCTAACCGCTGTATCAGTTGCGGAGCCTGTGTCGATGTTTGTCAAAACCGGGACGGCCATAATGCCATTAGCTTTGCCCCAGATAACTATCAGGCTCTGCCAACCCAAATAGCGTCACAATTGAGTAGACGCGCCCCTCGTGCTGGTTTCAATGTCTCTATGTATGACAGTGACTGTGTACAGTGTGGAAGCTGTGTTCAAGTCTGCCCTACTGGGGCCTTGGTCGATGCCAGAGATAAAACTCAGGGAACCAACACCAAGCTAAAACAGGTATCAACCATCTGTACATACTGTGGTATTGGTTGCAGGATTAATATGCACGTCGATGAAGCCGAAAATAAAATTAAACGCATCACAGGTGACACCCGCTCGGTCGTTAACCAAGGGATGCTATGTGTCAAAGGTCGATTCGGCTTTGACTTTATCTCCAGCGAGCAGAGGTTGACTCAACCTCTTATTCGAAAAGAGGGGAAACTCGTCCCTGTCTCCTGGAGTGAGGCCATTGATTATATTGGTTCAAGACTCGAATCTATTATCAAAAAACATGGTAGTAATGCGGTGGCTGGATTAGCTTCGGCAAAGGCAACAAATGAAGATAACTACTTATTTCAAAAGCTATTTAGGAGCGTAATTGGCACAAATAATATCGATCATTGTGCAAGACTTTGTCATGCACCAACCGTTACCGCCCTCTATGACAGCTTAGGCAGTGGGGCCATGAGCAATGATATTCCTGGTATTAAAGAATCTGATTTAATCTTTATCTTAGGTTCCGATACCAGCAACGCACACCCCATCATTGCCTCGCATATTAAAGCGGCGATTCGTGATCATGGCGCTAGGCTTATTGTTGCCGATCCCAAACAAGTCGAGATTGCCGATCACGCCAGTCTGTATGTAAAGCATAAACCTGGCACCGACATCATGCTGCTCAATGCCATCATGCAGCAGATAATCAGCAACAATTGGCACGACCAAACCTATATTCAAGACAGAGTCGATGGATTTAGCAGCCTCTATGACGAAGTAATGAAATCCGATTATAATCTGGAAAATGCAGCGATCATAACAGGAGTTAAAGCGGCAGATATCTTCGCTATCGCACAGCAGATAGGAACCGCCAATAAGACCGCTGTCTATTATGCCATGGGGATCACCCAACACACCTCGGGTCATAATAATGTCACCGCAATTTCCAATCTACAGTTACTCTGCGGCAACATAGGTGTTCCTGGTGCAGGAATTAACCCATTGCGAGGTCAGAGTAATGTTCAGGGAGCTTGTGACATGGGTGCACTACCGAATTACTTTAGTGGTTATCAAAGAGTCGATGATCCTCAGGTACAACGTCAATTCAAACAAGCATGGAACAGTGACAGCTTACCGATGCAAGTAGGCATAGCCGCGACAGAAATGATGATTTCTATTGTAAAAGGGAATTTGAAGGCCCTCTATGTGATGGGCGAGAACCCTGTGATAAGCGATCCCGACCAAACCCATGTCCTCGAAGCTTTACAGCAGATAGAGTTCATGATTGTTCAAGATATTTTTCTGACTGAAACCGCTGAACTTGCCGACGTAGTCCTCCCAGCTCTGACATTTGCAGAGAAAACAGGGCATTTCACTAATACCGAACGGCGCGTACAGCAACTACAACCTGCTGTAAAATCTCCAGGAAATACTATGAATGACTGGCAGATAGTACAAAAAATTGCTAACTGTTTGGGTGCAAACTGGCACTATGAAGATGAGAAAGCAATATGGCATGAGATCACTCAGGTCACCCCTCAATACCGAGGAATTAGTTGGCAATCTGTCGACATCAACACTGAGCATGGCATCAAGGGAATTCAATGGCCCTGCCCAACAGATAAACATCCTGGTACACCTATATTGCACCTCGATCAATTCACCCGTGGTCGCGCAATGATGAAAGCGGTTAGCTATACACTTCCAGCAGAGATGCCATGTGATGAATATCCACTCACCCTATCGACGGGACGTTTGCTTGAGCAGTTTCATACCGGAACCATGACCCGAAAAACAGCAGGGTTAGATGAACTAGGCTCACCTAAGGTAATAATATCTGTCTATGATGCTGAAAAAATAGGAGTTAATAATGGAGATATGCTTAGATTATCAACTCGACGTGGCGATATTGAGATAAAAGCATTTATCACAAAACGTGCTCAAACAGGCGTGCTATTTCTGCCTTTCCATTTTGCCGAAGCTGCAGCCAATAAACTCACCATTAATGCACTGGATCCCATTGCAAAAATACCTGAGTTTAAGGTTTGTGCAGTTAAAGCCGAAAAGGTTGAACCAACACATGGCAGTTAGCTCACCACCCAAGAAAAAGCATGCTAATTCTACCCTTTCACCTTGTCACTCTAATCTAGTTTCTTTTCTCTTGCTGATATATCCAGCGATATAGCGTTGGCAATACCAGTAGCGTCAATGCAGTCGAGCTAAATAAACCGCCTATAATCACCACAGCCAAGGGCTGTTGAATTTCACTGCCCACGCCAGAAGAGATCAAAATAGGGATCAGGCCGAGTGCTGATGTTAGTGCGGTCATCAGTACGGGTCGCAAACGCCCTACCGTTCCTTCATAGACTGAATTATAAAGGCTCTCGCCTTGACCAAGTGTTCCTGTGACTTGTCGCAATGCCTGTTGTCGCCTCTGGTTAATCGAGTCCACCAGCACCACACCATTAAGTACGGCGACACCGAATAAAGTGATAAAGCCAATA
>JBAHZX010000092.1:0-35422 GCA_037132815.1 Shewanella sp. | reverse complement strand
AGCTCATAGAGCTGCACAAGCAAAGCCAATTAACGATTGTTGATTTCTGTTCCCAGCATCACCTGGTCGTTAAAACCTTTAGCCGTAAGAGAAGCGATTTGATGAAGGCTAAGGAGGCATTCCATTCAACCTTTGTAAAACTCACGCCCAAAGCAGAGGCATTAACGACAGAGCCACCACAAGATGTCGCGGTGATTAATCTGGCCGTGGGGGCAATGTCATTGACGCTTCCGGTCAATACTGACCCACGTTGGCTAGGCCAGCTGCTCAGGGAGTGCCGCTAGATGTCACTATTCTCTGATATAGAGACCCTCTACCTGCATCGAGATGTGGTCGACTTTCGCAAGTCCATTAACGGCCTGGTTGTCATCGTCGAGCAAGATATGCAGCTCTCACCATTTTCAGATGCGTTATTTGTCTTTACCAACAAAGCCCGGGACAAGCTTAAAATCCTATACTGGGATCGAACTGGATTTGCACTGTGGTATAAGCGTCTCGACAAGGAACGATTTAAATGGCCTTCGAAAATAGAATCTGAAACTTTGTCGCTCTCACATCAGCAGCTGCACTGGCTACTGCAAGGTTTTGAGGTGATGGGACATCAAAAACTGGACTATCAATCAACGGTACAGTAACCGATTGAAAATGTGCAGATAAATCGAACTAAACAAGCTGTAAACCATCGTGTTCATGGGGTGTCGTGGTATAATAACCCCATGAATAAAGCGCCAATAGAAACCAAGTTATCACCCCAACAGCTTCTGGCTAAATTGCTAGAGACTGAGGCGCTTTTAGCTGTAACGGAAAATAAATATCAACGTTTACTCGAACAGTTTCGTTTAGCTCAACATCACCGGTTTGGTAAAAGCAGTGAAGTGAGTCCAGAGCAAGCTTCGCTGTTTAATGAGGCTGAAGAGGAATGTGACAAGGATGAGTCTGCAGACGTTGAGACCGTTACCTATACCCGCAATAAACCCAAGCGTAAGCCCCTACCCGCAGAACTTCCTCGTACTGTTATTGTGCATGACATCCCTGATGAAGATAAGACTTGCGAGTGCTGCGGCCACGACTTACATCAAATCGGTGAGGATATCAGTGAAAAACTGGAGTTCGTGCCGGCTAATGCAACAACATGTCCGTCCAAAGTATGCTTGTCGCCATTGCGAGACTCACAACACGATAACCCCGATTAAGCAGGCACCAGTTCCGCCATCACCTATCCCCAAGGGTATCGCAACACCGAGCTTGCTCAGTCAAATCATTACCGCGAAATATCAATATCATATGCCGCTTTATCGTCAGGAAACTCAGTTTAAGCAATGGGGTATCCACCTCAGCCGCCGTACCATGTCAGACTGGATGATGAAAAGCAGCCAATTACTGCAAGTGCTATACGATAAAATCAAATCCATCCTTATCAGGCTGCAAGTCCTGCATGCTGATGAGACTACGTTGAATGTGCTTAGTGAGGACAGGGCTAAATGTTATATGTGGGTGTATTGCTCAGGCACTGACTCGCCAGGCAATCATGAACAGCCTAATATCGTGCTGTATGACTACCGCGTGAGCCGGCATGGTTATCATGCCGTTGATTTTCTCGATGGCTTCAACGGTTACCTGCACTGTGATGGTTATCAGGGCTATGCCCAAACCAAAGCGACCTTGAGCGGCTGCTGGGCACATACCAGAAGAAAATTCGTGGAAGCGCAGCGAGTCCAGGTGAAAGGTAAAATCGGGAGCAGCGACTGGGCCATCAACCATATAAAGAAACTCTACCGACTTGAGATAAAGCTTAAAGGCCAACCCGCAGCGGACAAATATCAACAAAGGCAAGAGGTCGCAGCCCCTTTACTCAACACTCTTAAGGAGTGGTTGGATAAAGCGGTCATGCGTATCTCACCCAAAACCAAACTGGGTGAAGCCATTAGCTATACGTTAAATCAATGGCCAAAACTGATACGGTATACCGAAGACGGGCGACTATCTATCGATAACAACCGCGCAGAGCGGGCCGTCAAACCCTTTGTGATGGGGAGAAAGAATTGGATGTTCTCCAATACGGCCTCTGGTGCTCAGGCTAGCGCCGTGCTCTACAGTATTATCGAAACAGCCAAAGCTAACGGGCTCATGCCCTTTGATTATATCAACCACTGCCTGACTCAGCTTGCCATAGATCCTAATGAAGTCGAGTCCTTACTTCCTTGGAACGTTAACCTCAACGTGTAGATCACCACACGCTCACTACGTAACTGAGCAATCTGGGTCCCATCTGGCCGCTAGGAGCGCCTTTGGGTAAGGTTCCTTTGCTCACGTTTAGGTAATTCAAACACCTGATGACGGTAACTCACTGACGAGTTGGCAATGACTTCACCACCACAATCAGCACAACATGAATCGGGTAAGCAAGCGACTTGCTCATCGGTTTTTCTGAGTTCAGCTAGTGGTCTTTTATGCCCCGTATGTCCAGGTTGAGCGTCAACCTTATTTCCACTACGAGGCGTTTGAGCTTTTTTCACTCGGCCTTATCCGCAGGGGAGTCAGAGGATGGTGATTTAGATGAATTGCGAGAATTGAGTGTAAGCCTGTCTTCATATTCACGTAGCTTTCCCCACAGTTCTTGAATGAGTAAATTGGCTTTATTTTCACCTAGGTCAGCAACCGTAGGCGGCTATTTTTCAAATTGTTTTTTCTTTTTCATGTCTACATGATGACATCAAAAAATGATCGTTCAAGCGGATAATTTAGATCCTAACAAGATAGCGACAATTATTGTCTATAGGGGGCTGGTGAACGGTTACCAAAGGATAACCATTATAAATTTTCGCTCCGCACGTTAAACTAAGATAGCATCGATCATGACTTGTGCCTCCACGATGACTTGCTCTAGGTGATCCTGACTAATAAAGCTTTCAGCATAGATCTTAAACAAGGCTTCGGTGCCTGACGGGCGAGCCGCAAACCAGGCATTTTTTGTGATGACCTTGATACCACCAATGTCAGCTTGATTCCCTGGAGCTTTGGTTAACACTGTTAATATCGACTCATCGGCCAGCACTTCGGTGCCTAAGATCTGAGTATTGACATCACGCTGCAGAACTTGAGCGAATTTGGCCTTCTTATCGGCTTTTACTGGGCTATCGACTCTTTTATAAAAACACTCTCCATGCAGCGCCACTAGTTCTTGGTATCTTTGCGCCGGCGTCTTACCCGTTACCGCGAGAATTTCAGCCGCAAGCAACGCCAGAATAAAACCGTCTTTATCGGTACACCAGGTGGTGCCATCACGTCTCAAGAATGCCGCACCAGCACTCTCCTCTCCCCCGAAAGCAAAACTTGCATCGGCGAGACCGTCGACGAACCATTTAAATCCAACCGGCACTTCACACAGTGGCTTACCGTGTTGGGCGCAGACTTTATCGATCATGGAACTGGAAACTAATGTTTTACCTATGATCAAACCATCCGCCCAATTGGGTCTATGGGTCACCAGATAATCAATGACCACGGCCAAGAAATGATTCGGGGGCAGCAAGCCAGATCCGGGACAAACAATGCCATGTCTGTCGTAGTCTGGGTCATTACCAACACAGAGATCGAAATTATCTTGCTGTTTCAACAAACCTGCCATGGCATAAGGAGAAGAGCAGTCCATGCGTATTTGGCCATCTTTATCCAAAGGCATAAAGCTGAAACTGGGATCGATACGGCTATTAACCAAGCTAATATTTAAATGGTAACGTTCAGCTATCTTTGACCAATAATGAATACCAGACCCCCCGAGAGGGTCAACACCGATGCATATGCCCGCTTCTGAAATGGCTTTCATATCGATAACAGCACCTAAATCATCTACGTATGGCATAATTAGATCTGTCGTTTTCACTAACGGTGACGCTATGGCCGTAGCATAATCGAGACGTTTGACTCCTTCGAGGCTATCGGCGAGGTACTGATTGGCTTTTCGCTCGATCCATTGGGTGATTTCAGCTTCTGCAGGTCCCCCATGTGGTGGGTTATACTTGATGCCACCATCTTGTGGTGGATTATGGGAAGGGGTAATAATAAGACCGTCGGCTAATGCCGACTTATGTTCACTTGAATGTTTGTTCGCTTGAATTATCGAATGGGAAATCACTGGTGTCGGTGTAAAGCCGTCGTTTTTATGAATGATGACGCTGACTTGATTGGCTACCAGAACCTCTATAGCACTAATAAATGCCGCCTGTGACAATCCATGGGTATCTATACCCAGATATAAGGAGCCACTAATTCCGCTTCCATTGCGGTGATCGACAACGGCTTGTGTGATGGCCAATATGTGATCTTGATTGAAACTGCCCTTCAACGAGCTGCCACGATGGCCTGATGTACCGAAGCTAACTTTCTGGTCATCCCGTTGAATATCGGGCTTGATGCAAAAATAATAACTCATCAATTGGGGAATATTGACTAAATCTTGTTGCTGTGCAACTTGCCCAGCTCGTTCATGAATGCTCAATCTTATATCCTTATATGCTGATGTGTTTTACATTGATGTGCTAATTAAATGATGGGGGTAAAAAGCTGACTTCATACTCTGATGATTTCAGCTTAGTGCAGGCCCCATTAGACTGATGTGATAGGCTACAAATTACTTGTAATAGACTCAATCTGTGCTTCGACTGTGCCATATTTTTGCAATACTTCGGTCAGAATATTACGTTTTGTTGCGGTGCTATTGTTGGTAGTCACCCAAAACCCACTCTGTCCAATCTCTTTTGGATTTGCTGATTTACTGGATTCTAACAGGGATTCTTTTGACGTTGCAAAATAGAGTCTGTCGCGACCCTGTATCTGTAATATTTGAATAAATTGAGCTGGCGCTGCGCGGTAAATACCTTCTAAGATAAACAGGAAACGACCCACTGCACCTTTTTGAGCCGCAAGTTTCCCACTGTCTATGCACTGAGAAAAATCGTTATTCAATGCCGCTAACTCAATTCCAGGATGGCTTATTGTTTCGGGAATATCATAATTAACTAACTCGACATCTAAGCCAAGCAAGCGGCGCAGGATATCTGAAGCACTTTCACCAATACGCTCTGTCTTACCGGCAATATGACGATACAACTCTTCATCGACCTCGATATATTTCATGACCTTATAATCTTCCTTAAGTGAAATTAATTGGTTTTCCGCCCACACTGAACATCCTAGCTTTACTTATTTAAATCAACATTTAATTATCTATGGTAAGTGTATGCCAACTCACGGCTTAGAATAAAGTACCAAACGAGTAAAAATGACAGAGATTGTCATTAGATCCTAAAAAGATAACGAGTTTGCTCAAAAAGACGGCAAACATTTGCATCTTAGTCAACTATAACTGCCAAATTAGCTCATTTGCAGGCACAATCGGCACTCCTCAAACCCTCTACAGGATCAAGCATGCATTATATCTCTTCTGGTCAAGGCTCTACTGTGATTTTAATTCATGGCCTTTTCGGTGATCTTGATAATTTAAAGGGCTTAGGTAAAAGTCTGGAACAGACCCATCAAGTAGTGCGAGTCGATGTACCCAACCATGGACTCAGCCCTCATTGGAAAACAATGAATTACCCTCTACTGGCACAAGCTATTATCAACCTTATGGACCAACTAGAAATTGAACATGCACATATTCTTGGGCACTCTATGGGCGGCAAGATTGCCATGGCGACGGCGTTGGGATTTTCAAATAGGGTAACCAGTTTAATTGCCGCAGATATCGCGCCAGTAAGTTATCAACAGCGTCATGAAAACGTTTTTTCTGGGCTCGAGAATATTGACTTACTTAGCTTAAAGAGTCGCTCCGATGCACTCAAACAACTGCGGACCTCAGGATTAGATAAAGACACCGCTCAGTTCTTGCTAAAGAACCTGTCGCAAACCGACATGGGATTTAACTGGAAAATGAATCTAGCCGGACTAAAATCTTGCTATAGAGACTTGAACACTTGGCACAATGATATCGAAGCTGAGACGTTTTTACACTATAGAAAGCCCACTTTATTTATTCGTGGTGGCAACTCAGATTATATTTGCAGTGAACATAGGCAAGCCATCATCAGCCAGTTTCCCCAAGCACAAGCTAAAACAATTGAGGGTACAGGCCATTGGTTACATGCACAAAAACCTACCATTTTCAATCGAATAGTTTCTGACTTTTTAACAAAACACGAAGGTAAATAATACTATTAGGCTACTATCCATAGTGCAGCCACTGCTCAACTATGGTATATTCTCGCCTCTTTTTGACCTGATAATTTAATTTATGTTGGCTCAGTACATGCTACAGCTTGAAGCGATAGGTTTGGACCTATTCTTTGCAGCAATTTTTTTCTTTATCGGCATGGCTATTCATGATGTACTGAAACAAGGTAATGTTCCAAAATTTGGCCGTGTCATTGTTTGGTCAGTACTATTTTTCGGCTGCGTCGGATTTATTGCAAAAGGAATGATTCAAGTGTTTTGGGAAGGCGTAGGATAAGACTGAACCGATGGCAAAAGAAACATCAGATAGAACAACAATCGATCTATTCGCTACAGAAAAACGTCGCGGTCGTCCACGCAGTAATCCACTGCCTCGAGATCAGCAACTTAAAATCAATAAACGTAATCAAGTTCAACGCGATAAAGCGAACGGTTTTAAACGAATAGAGTTAAAGGTGTCACAAGATTTGTACGACATCTTGAACCAAAAGGCTTTGGCAAGTAATATCAGCCGCGGCCAATTAATCGAACTCATATTGCAAAAGCAAATCAACGTCTGACTGCTCTTGTTAAACGATAAACGTACAGCGAAACAGATAAAGGGAAGACAATGGCAACAGTAGGTCTTTTTTTCGGTAGTGACACAGGAAACACCGAAGCCATCGCCAAGATGATCCAGAAAAAACTGGGTAAAAAAATGGTTGAAGTCAAAGATATCGCCAAGAGTACTAAAGAGCAAATAGAGGATTACGATCTTCTCCTCTTCGGTATCCCAACCTGGTATTACGGGGAAGCTCAATGTGACTGGGATGATTTTTTCCCCGATCTTGAGCAGATCAACTTCGAAGATAAGCTCATTGCCATTTTTGGATGTGGCGATCAAGAAGACTACGCTGAATACTTTCTCGATGCTATGGGCATGGTTAATGAAATTGTCGAAGGCCGTGGCGGTATCGTCATAGGCCATTGGCCAGTCACTGGCTACGATTTTGAAGCGTCCAAAGGGTTAACAGAAGACGAAAAACATTTCGTTGGTCTAGGGATTGATGAAGACCGACAACCAGAATTAACCGAAGAGCGTGTTGACGCTTGGGTTAAGCAGATATATGAAGAAATGTGTCTGGCTGAATTGGCAGATTAATTTTTTATTTTCTCCAGAAGCGGCGCTAATTAATATCAGCGGCGCTTTTTTTATATCTGTATTACAAAGATGGTGCTTCATGTTCCATGACATTTGCTTCGCTAAGGATATAGCAAATATTTTAACACGTTTTTAACTCTCGCTAAATGAACACTTACTTTAATGAAATGGGTATAATCGGGGAATTATCCCAGCAATAATCAGTCAACAAATGAGTTCATCATGACTAAGCCATTTCCCCCTTCCTACCGCCACTGGGATATCTTTTGTACCGTCATCGATAATTATGGTGATATTGGTGTCACTTGGCGCTTGGCTAAACAACTGGCACTGGACTTTAATATCGATGTCAGACTCTGGGTCGACGATCTCAATAGCTTCAGCCATATACTGCCAGAACTCGACATTACACTGTCACAACAGAAGATAATGGGAGTCAGAATTTATCATTGGCGCCAGTACTTACTTGAAAAGTGGCAAGGGGGTGAAGCACTTATCGAAGCCTTTGCCTGCACTTTACCACCTTGGGTACTCGGACCATTAACCAGTTTAGACCAAGCGCCGAAATGGCTAAATCTAGAATACCTTAGCGCTGAGCCTTGGATAGATGGCTGTCATGGTTTACCTTCTTTACAGTCCAATGAGATCAGTAAACACTTTTACTTTCCTGGCTTCACACCTAGCAGTGGCGGCTTAATCTGTGAACATAATCTGTTTGATGAAAGAGACAAGTGGCAAGGTGATCCAGAGAATAAAGCTCGCCTGCTCCAAGAGTTAAATATAGAAGGAGTAAACAGTGAAGACACTTTAATCAGTATCTTTAGCTATGAAAATTCTGCTCTATTGAACCTTTGCCAATCGTGGCGACAAGCAAAGAATACCATTCATGCCCTGATCCCTATTGGGCACAGCTTAAACAGCCTTAAGCACTTGGTGCCCGCAGGGCTGAATCTAACGCCTGGGGATTCATTGATCTTAGATTCCTTAATCTTGCACATTTTGCCCATGACCAACCAGCACTCTTACGATCGTTTACTCTGGAGTTGCGACTTCAACATCGTACGTGGAGAAGACTCATTTATTCGAGCTCAATGGGCTGCAAAGCCTTTCATTTGGCACATATACAACCAGAAAAATGATACACATTTAGATAAATTATCTGCATTTAGCGACCTATATATTAACTCTCTGGATAACGTTACCGGACAAGCTTGGTCAAGCTTAAATCTTGCTTTCAATCAACAAGACGGAGAAACTGCTGTAAAAATGTGGAAAGTGTTACAAGAACATCATGGCTTGATGGATAAGCACGTTATAAAATGGCCTATCTTGGCATTAAATGACGCAGATTTAGCAACTCGACTAGTGCAATTTGTCAAAAAAGGCTAATATTCTGCGCTGAAACAAATTGTCTGTGAATATTAGGAATAAAATAAATGAAAACAGCTCACGAAATGCGAGTCGGTAATGTGATCATGGTAGGTAAAGACCCTATGGTCATTCTAAAATCTGAAACTCACAACTCTGGCCGTTCAGCTGCTGTTGTGAAGATGAAGCTTAGAAATCTACTGACGGGTTCAGCGACTGAAACTGCATTTAAAGCCGAAGACAAACTAGAAGACATCATCCTAGAGCGTTTAAATTGTACCTATTCTTATTACGCTGACCCTATGTACGTATTTGTAGATGAAGAGTTTAACCCATACGATGTAGAAGCCGAAAATGTTGGCGATGCGCTTAACTATATCGTCGATGGAATGGAAGACATTTGCCAAGTCACGTTTTATGAAGGTAAGGCCATCTCAGTTGAACTTCCAACCACAGTCGCACGTGAAGTTGGTTATACCGAGCCTTCAGCTCGTGGCGATACTTCAGGCAAGGTAATGAAACCTGCAACACTGCTTGGCACTGATGTTACCTTGACCGTGGCCGACTTCGTCAAAACGGGCGATATGATTGAAATTGATACTCGCACCCATGAGTTCAAGAAACGCGTATAGCCCTTACTTTAGCTCCTTTATATCTCAAGCGAGAATGGGGGCGATGCCTATATTCGCCAGTTGGTATTCCCAACTGGATTTTTGCCCTTCAAATCATCTTCTCCAATCCCCACGCTCTTTATAGCCAACCATTAATGTTCAAAGCCAAACCAGGTAGTGAATAATATTATAAACACCGCATATAGAAGCATGTTAAACTGCCCAGTATCACTCAATTATCACGATTCAGATATAACGACTGACTTGTTTTAAAATCACTGCCACTTTTCCGCCTTAAATCACTTCTCAAGTCACTATTAATTAGTTATTGTGCAAAGACTTTATGCGTTATTCTCTGTCATAGAATAGCAAGCAGTGTTTTTGAAAATTTTAGAGGTTAGAGAGTGCGTCAAATAATCAAATCGAACAAGCTAGATTCTGTCTGTTACGACATCAGGGGCCCGGTACACAAGGAAGCTAGGCGACTTGAAGATGAAGGCCACAGAATTTTAAAGCTTAATATTGGTAATCCTGCAGCGTTTGGCTTCGAAGCCCCTGAAGAGATTGTTCGCGATGTCATTTTAAACCTGCCCAGTGCTCAAGGCTACTGTGAGTCTAAAGGTCTTTTCTCTGCCAGAAAGGCCATTGTGCAGCATTATCAGGCACAGGGGATCTTCGGTGTCGATATTGAAGATATCTATATTGGTAACGGTGTATCTGAATTAATTGTGATGGCAATGCAGGGGCTATTAAATTCTGGTGATGAGGTTTTGATCCCCTCCCCCGATTACCCCCTCTGGACAGCGGCGGTTCATCTCTCTGGCGGCAATGCTCGGCACTACCGCTGTGATGAAGAGGCTGACTGGTTTCCCGATCTACAAGATATCCAATCTAAGATCACCCCAAGGACCCGTGCCTTAGTATTAATAAACCCCAATAACCCTACTGGTGCTGTGTACTCCAAAGCTTTGCTGCTTGAAGCGGTCGAGCTTTGTAGGCAACACAATCTAATCCTGTTTGCCGATGAAATCTACGATAAAATACTCTACGATGAAGCTCAACATATCCCAGCTGCAAGCCTGTCTGATGATATATTAACCGTCACCTTCAATGGTTTGTCAAAATCATACCGAGCGGCAGGTTTTCGCGTCGGCTGGATGATGCTGTCGGGTAACCTGAAAGCGGCACAGAGTTATATCGAAGGCTTGGAAATGCTGGCTTCGATGCGCCTGTGTTCCAATGTACCTAATCAACATGCGATTCAAACTGCACTGGGAGGATATCAAAGTATCAAAGAGTTGTTGGTCGATAACGGTCGATTGAAGGTGCAACGTGATCTCTGTGTCGATCTACTTAATCAGATCCCCGGCATCAGTGTCAAATGTCCTAAGGGAGCCATGTATGTCTTTCCTAAGCTTGATGCCAAGAAGTTTAATATTCGAGATGATGAACGTTTAGTGCTAGATCTGTTGAAAGAAAAGAAAATATTACTGGTCCATGGCACTGCATTTAACTGGCCAGAACCTGATCATTTACGGGTAGTCTTTCTACCTCATAAAGAAGATCTTCAAAAAGCACTGATCGACTTTGGTGAGTTTATGGATGGTTACCGTCAATAGAGCTAACTTTCTTCAGATAGAGCAAGTTTCAGCTTGCTTTTTTCTGGGCTATTTCCTGCTCTAAATGACTGCTTGTGCTAATGTAAGCCCATGTAGTCATTATAATAGTTGTAAGATCATCCTATGAGTCATTTATTTGCTCACTTAGCTCGCATGAAATTAATTCAACGCTGGCCACTAATGTACAATGTGAGAAGTGAAAATGTGCAGGAACACTCTCTGCAAGTAGCCATGGTCGCACACTGTCTTGCCATCATATCTAATCAAAAATTTGGTAAGTCGTTATCCCCTGACAGGGCTGCTACAGTCGCTATTTTTCATGATGCCAGTGAGATCATTACTGGCGATCTCCCTACCCCAGTAAAATACTTCAATAAAGAAATAGAAGCTGAGTACAAAAAAATTGAAGCCATTGCCGAAAGTAGATTACTCGAAATGGTCCCTGAAGAATTTAAACAAGAATATGCCAGCTTACTCACCAGTGAACATGCTGATTTTGAATATAAGGCTTTAGTCAAATCAGCGGATACTATTTGTGCTTACCTTAAATGTTTAGAAGAACGTCTGGCTGGCAACAGTGAGTTTAATACTGCCAATAAACGGCTCGAACTTGCACTTGATAATGATCCAGATCCAGCGGTTAAATATTTTATTGAGTGTTTTATTCCGAGTTTTAAGTTGAATTTAGACGATATCAATCAACTACTCTAAGCAAGTCATGCTAGTTACTATTAAACAATAGCAATATTAAGGACTCCAATGACAGAATCAGTATGGCATGCCAGGCGTCTAACTGAAGACAAGAAACGCAGAAATGATCACCGCAGTCCTTATCAAAGAGATAGAGCACGGATCTTACATTCGGCCGCTTTTAGACGCCTCCAAGCTAAGACTCAAGTTCTAGGGGTCGGCATGAATGATTTTTATCGCACCCGGTTGACTCATTCTCTAGAAGTATCACAGATAGGCACAGGCTTACGTGCTCAACTCAAACAAAAACAGCCTAAATTGAACCATTTATTTGATTCCATGAGTTTAATCGAATCCTTATGCTTAGCCCATGATATAGGTCATCCTCCCTATGGTCATGGTGGAGAGGTCGCACTTAATTATATGATGCGGGAACACGGAGGCTTCGAGGGAAATGGCCAAACATTCAGGATCCTAACAAGTCTGGAGCCCTACACTGAATGTTATGGTATGAACCTGTGCCGTAGAACCTTGTTGGGGGTTTTAAAATATCCAGCAACATACTCAAGTCTGCATCAAGATTCATCACATCTTCCTGTTAATAACATTCGCCAACTCAAACCCTCTGAATGGCCACCAGTTAAAGGTATATTCGACGACGATATTGAAATATTAGATTGGGTATTATCCCCCCTATCTGAGAATGATCGACTGAAGTTTTTGTCACATCAGGATATCGTTGGACAACATAGACGGACGCGCTATAAATCATTAGATTGCTCTATCATGGAGTTAGCCGATGATATTGCCTATGCGGTACATGATCTCGAAGATGCGATAGTAATGGGCATCGTCACCCCAGAACAATGGCAAGTCGATGTAGGTAGTAAACTCGCATTCAGTGATGACCATTGGATCCGGGATGAGTTTGGTTCAATAGGCAGCAAACTGTTTTCTAGTAAACATCATCTGAGAAAAGATGCTATAGGGACTTTAGTTAATGGCTTCGTCACCGCCATCGATATTCAGATTAATCCTGACTTTGAGGACAACTTACTGCGCTATAATGCAAGCTTGGACAACAATTTTTCCACCGCATTGGAAATATTGAAGCAATTTGTATTTAAATATGTGATCAGAAAACCCGAAATACAAATGCTCGAGTACAAGGGTCAACAGATCGTCATGGAACTATTCGAGGCTTTCGACTCCGATCCTGAACGGTTACTCCCCATTAATACCCAAGAAAGATGGCGCAATAGCAGAGACAAGGGATTAAACAGTCACAGAGTTATCGCAGATTATATCTCTGGCATGACCGATGAATTTGCAGCTAGGCTACACCAACAACTGTTTAGCCCAAATTCAGGCTCCATGATAGAGTTTAATCGAGAGCTTTAAAAAGCCGCTCACACAACCAAAAGGATATAATCAACAGTCCTTCTCAGTCCTAAATGGGCTGAGTCTCAAAGACCTTTTATTGAGACAGTAGGTGCCATTAGGCAGATTCGGTGTAACACGTTGAATCGCTAATTCAACAAGTTGGGAAACAAGCCTTTAAACCCTGCCGCGATCACTTCTATACCGATAGATAACATCAAAAGCCCCATCAAACGGGTGATCACATTAATGCCTGTCTTTCCTAGTACTTTATATATTATCGGTGCAGCCCTGAAGAGCATGAAACTGATAATACCAAAGATAATGACAGTGATAGACATACCGATATGATTGCTAAAAGTGTTATTTTCAGCCGCTGAGACAATTACTGAGCTGATAGCACCAGGTCCAGCCATCAAGGGGAGTGCCAGAGGCACCACAGCAACAGACTCCATTCCCGATGCTTCTCGGCTTTCTTCCTTGTTTCGTTTAACTTCTCCCAACTTTCCTTGAAGCATTGACATGGCAATGATCGAGATCAAGGAACCACCAGCGATCCTAAAAGCCGACAGTGAAATACTGAACAGATTAAGAATATGCTGACCGGCAAATATGGTCACTAGCAAGATAACCACAACGGCAAAGTTAGCCACCTTTCCTGTATGATTACGTTCAACATCATTTTGATGACTGGTCAAACTGACAAACACAGGCAATAAACCCACTGGATTGATAATGGCCACTAGGCCTAAAAAAAACTTAACATACAGGGTTAAATCCAATGACGTATCCTCAAGTATCATGACAAACGAAGGCATTAACCAAACCTATTATCGCCTTCGTATTATAGCCGCAATTTTAACCTAAGATTTCATCTACTAATAATGAGATTTTTTATCATTAAACCCAAGTTCGCATAAGTTTTTTTAACCCATTAGTAAAATATCTTCTTGTTATAAATCACACTTATCAGAAAGCACGTGACTTACCCACCAAAGATATTGGCTCTGCGGTCAAGGTCACTATTACCGAGAGGGAAGTGGCTATAATTTTACAGGAGAAACGACAATAATAACTAATGATAAAATAACGGGTTCTCCTTTTGCAGCAGAAAAAGTTTTTATGCTCAAAAACAACTTAACGCTGTCAGTTACTCAGGACTTAAACCTTATATTGTTTCTATTCCTAAAAAAATAAAACCAGTTAACATCATTGTGTTGACTGGTTTATTATTTATATTTAAATCAATAACTTTAGCTAATATCGTGTCTCTTTATTGAGCCTGTTCGGCCTTTTTTTTTATACGATACGCATGCAGCAAAGGCTCTGTGTAACCCGAAGGCTGCTGTTTACCTTTGAACACCAGATCAAGCGCCGCGTTAAATGCAATACCATCAAATGAAGGTGCCATATTACTGTAATCTCTATCGTCTATATTTTGTTGATCAACAATCGCAGCCATCCTCTTCATCGCTGCGATAACTTGCTCTTTGGTACAAATATGATGCTCCAGCCAATTAGCAATATATTGCGATGATATTCTTAAAGTCGCCCTGTCTTCCATAAGACCCACGTTATTGATATCCGGTACTTTCGAACATCCAACACCATTATCTATCCAACGCACCACATAACCTAAGATCCCTTGGGCATTATTATCAAGATCACGTTGGATCTGCTCATCAGTTAAGGTTTCCACTAGCAAGGGGATAGTCAAAATATCATCTAATTTAGCATGGGTTCTGTTAGATAATTCTTGCTGTTTCTTGGCGACATTTATCTGATGATAATGAGTAGAATGAAGTATGGCACCGTTGGGGGACGGTACCCAAGCCGTATTAGCCCCCGCATTAGGATGGGCTGACTTCTGCTCAAGCATAGCCGACATTTCGTCCGGCATCGCCCACATTCCTTTACCTATCTGAGCACGGCCAGGTAAACCACATGCCAAGCCGACATCAACATTCCAATCCTCATAAGCATTGATCCAGGCTTGCTGTTTCATTTGTGTTTTAGGCACAAAGGGGCCGGCAAGCATAGAAGTATGGATCTCATCACCGGTTCTATCGAGAAAGCCGGTGTTAATAAATACTACTCTCTCTTTTGCGACGCGAATACACTCTTTCAAGTTGACTGTCGTCCTGCGCTCTTCATCCATGATCCCGAGTTTAATAGTATTTCTGGACAGGCTCAACGCATCTTCAATGCGAGAAAATAGCTCACAGGTAAATGCCACCTCTTCCGGTCCGTGCATCTTAGGTTTAACAATGTTAATCGAACCTGCACGGCTATTAGTACGCTGCTTATTATTACCCTTGAGATCGTGCAACGCCGCCAGTGCCGATATCATTCCATCGAGGATCCCCTCTGGAACCTCATCACCCATCTGATCTAAAATAGCATCATTGGTCATCAGGTGACCAACATTACGGATAAATAATAGGCTGCGTCCAGGCAGAGTGAACTCCCTTCCTTGAATATTCAGATAGCGGCGATCGAGATTAAGCTCTCGGGTGATTGTTTTACCGCTTTTAGTGAGTTTGGCTGTCAAATTCCCTTTCATCAAGCCTAACCAATTTTGATAAACCTCACACTTATCTTCAGCATCAACGGCAGCCACCGAGTCTTCGCAATCCATGATGGTCGTCACAGCGGCCTCTACCAGGAGATCTTTCATACCCGCCAGATCTGTCTTACCAATGGCGTGATGCCTGTCTATCTGAATCTCCACATGCAGATCATTATTCTTAAGCAAAATGGCATGGGGGGCAACCAAGTTGCCGAGATAGCCCACCCATTTCTCAGGCTGTTCAAGCTGAGTGTTGGTTCCATCGCTTAGGGTGATAATTAACTGATTTTGATCAATTTGGTAATGGCTTACCTCACTATGGCTGCCAATAACCAGAGGGGCCAGTTGATCTAAGTGCTGCTTGGCAAACGCTATCACCTTGCTCCCTCGGATCGGATTAAAACTACTGCCAACCTCAGCCCCTCCCTCTGAGCTGATCGCGTCAGTGCCATAGAGTGCATCATATAAACTGCCCCAACGAGCATTCGCTGCATTGAGGGCAAAACGAGCATTTTTAACTGGGACCACAAGCTGAGGACCTGCCTGCTGTGCAATTTCGATGTCTACATTTTCAGTGGTGATGGTGAAATCATCGCCTTCAGGGACGAGATAGCCTATCTCTTGTAAAAATGTTTTATAGGTTAAAGGGTCATGGCAAGACTTTTCACTATGCCATAAATCAATCTGAGCTTGTAAATCATCGCGGCGAGCAAGTAAAGCTCTATTCTTTGGCGTTAAATCATCAATTATAGATTCAAGTGAGCTCCAAAAGCGATCCGATGAGATACCGGTTCCAGGAATAATTTGCTCATTAACTAACTCAAACAATGATGTAGCAACCTGTAAATTGCCAACCTGAATACGTGCTGTCATATTTTTCCCTTCCGAATCGGTGTCATTGAGTTAGATTGTGTCTGTCTCTACGGCTAAAACATGAAGCAGCTAGACACACTATCTAATTAGCAAACTCAAGTGAATAGAGTTTTATGCATGTTATCCAGCCTAAATGTATATCACTAATTTATCGTAATTATAGTTAGCATTCACTGAACTTATAATGTTTGCGTTGATTGGATTTTAATGGCTAAAATCTATCTATAATCCTAGCGGTTTCAGTGATCAACTCTCTCATCCATCGATGAGCTGGATTATGTTGCAATAAAGGACTCCAGGCCATAGTCAACTCTATCGATGGGATGTCAAATGGCGGGGTTACTATACTGACCCGAGTGTTATCTTGCTGTAGCCTTGCCATCTTAGTGGGTACCGTCGCAATCAAATCTTGCCTCTCAGCCAGTGAACTGGCAGCTTGATAATTACGCGTAAACACTGTGATCCGGCGTTTGGCATTAATTTTTGTCAGGGCTTCATCTACCCACCCCAGACGTTGGACATCATCGGGATCCATACCAACCCCAACCCCCATACCCGTCTTACTCACCCAAACATGATGAGACTTAAGGTAGTTTTTAAGATTAAAATCCTTGAGCACTGGATTGTTGCGGTTAATAATACAGCTAAATGTATCTTTCCATAGGATTTTTTGATGAAAAGATTGTGGAATTTCATTGAAGCGGTTAATTGCCATATCCACTCTTCCCTGTTCCACATCGGCAAAATTAACATCACTTGGTGTCATAATATCCAAAATGATTTTTGGTGCTTCATTACGCAAGCGAGCAATCAGTAAGGGAATAAGAGTGGACTCGGCATAATCTGATGCCATCATCCGAAACACCTGCTCACTCTCTAATGCATTAAACTCAGCCTTGGGTTGTATGGCTTTCTCTAGGCCTATTAACAGCTCGCGGATCACCGGTTTTAGCTCACTTGCCCTCTCTGTCGGTGTCATTCCCTTGCTGGTTCTAATAAGCAGGGGGTCATCGAACAAAATTCTTAATCTTTTAAGGCCGTTACTCATGGCTGGCTGGCTAATACCCAGCTGATCTGCGGCTCGAGTGACATTCAACTCCCTGAGCAAAACATCAAAATAAACCAATAAATTCAAATCAATACGTGATATATTCATAAGGTGAATACCGAAGATAATTACTATAAATTAGACTAATTTAACCCAGTATTACTATTATTTATAGCGGAAGCAATCGTTGATAACTATTTTTGTAGGAAGGGACTTAACATGTCAAATTACACAACCGATATTGATACTGCAGCAACCTTAATAAAAAAAGAAGGTAGTGCCTGGAATGCAATCAAGCCTGAGTCTGTCGCTCGAATGCGTATCCAGAACCAATTTAAAACCGGCTTAGACATCGCTAAGTACACAGCGAAGATAATGCGTGAAGACATGGCTAACTACGATGCAGATAGCTCACAGTATACCCAATCGCTAGGATGCTGGCACGGTTTCATTGGCCAACAGAAGATGATTGCGATTAAGAAACATCTACTGACCACAAAACGACGATACCTCTACCTTTCAGGCTGGATGGTTGCCGCCCTCCGCAGTGAGTTTGGCCCTTTGCCAGACCAATCTATGCATGAAAAGACCTCAGTTGCTAGTCTCATTGCTGAGCTCTATACATTCCTTCGCCAAGCCGATGCTCGAGAGTTGGGTGGCTTGTTCCGTGAACTTGATAACGCTGATACCGCTGATAAAGCCGCAATTCAAGACAAAATAGATAATTTTGAGACCCATGTTGTGCCTATTATTGCCGATATAGATGCTGGTTTTGGTAATGAAGAAGCCACTTACTTGATGGCTAAACAGATGATTGAAGCTGGAGCCTGTTGTATTCAGCTTGAAAATCAGGTTTCCGATGTGAAGCAATGTGGTCACCAAGATGGCAAGGTTACGGTTCCCCATATCGAATTTTTAGCCAAGATCAATGCCGTCCGTTATGCCTTCTTAGAGCTGGGTATCGACGATGGTGTTATCGTAGCACGTACCGATTCCCTTGGAGCTGGCCTGACTCAGAAGATTGCAGTCACTTCAGAGCCAGGTGACTTGGGTGACAAGTACAACTCTTTCATCGAAGTCGAAGAGGTGACTAGCGACAACTTATGCAATGGAGATGTGGTTTTTAAACGTGGTGATAAACTGGTTAAGCCTTCACGTTTACCTAATGGTCTATTTAAGTTCCGTGCTGGTACTGGTGAAGAGCGTTGTGTGCTCGACTGTATCACCAGCCTACAAAATGGTGCTGACTTATTATGGATTGAAACCGAGAAACCTCATGTGGCGCAAATTGGTGCCATGGTTAACGCCATTCGTGAAGTTGTACCAAATGCTAAACTGGTTTACAACAACTCCCCATCATTTAACTGGACGCTTAACTTCCGTCAGCAGATCTTCGATATCATGAAGGAAGAAGGTAAAGACGTTTCGGCTTATAACCGCGCTGATCTGATGAGCATAGATTACGATGAGACCGAACTTGCTGTTCAGGCCGACGAGAAAATCCGTACTTTCCAGGCCGATTCAGCCCGTGAAGCAGGTATCTTCCATCACCTGATCACGCTACCGACTTACCACACCGCGGCACTGTCTACCGACAACTTGGCGAAAGAGTACTTTGGAGATCAGGGAATGTTAGGTTATGTGGCTAACGTTCAGCGCAAGGAGATCCGTCAGGGTATAGCCTGTGTTAAACACCAAAATATGGCCGGTTCCGATATGGGTGATGATCACAAACAATACTTCTCAGGTGATCAGGCGCTGAAGGCTTCGGGTAAAGATAACACCATGAACCAGTTCGGCTAATCGCTTACAAAATACTAAGTCGAGATAGGCAAAACAAAACCGGAGTCATATGATTCCGGTTTTTTTATGTGTCATTAAATTGAATTTTCTAATTGGAAAATCATTTTTTCTGCACTGAAGGAGAAATCAATTGTTAGGCTAATACCTGACTCTATGCTGACAGACTGAACGACGACACCATCGAATCTAGTTTGAACTTTATTTCGCAATAACTCTGATTCGGACAGAGCCTGAGGACCTGTAAACTTAACCAGTAATTGCCTATCGTGTTCATCGATTACCGCACCAATATCGGTATAACTGCCACAATCATTACACGTATCGTTAACTAAAGTGGATTGTTCATCATGAATTTTTTTCATAGGAAATGTGTCTCGTGAATAAACTTAATTCGACATTATATACCCGTTCTACTTCAAGATGCGTGATGTCAGTGGGAATTAAAAGTGGTTTAGTGCACAAGTTATTGCACCTGGCTGAACCTAAGTACCTACATCCGTGTAGTGTAGACTTTGACCGCAGCGCAATAGCTGGCCTATTTTTTATGTACAGACAGGACAAGGTCAATAATGAATTTTTCTTGTGTTAATTAGAGCAACATTCCCTTAAGTCTATGATGTCGACCGCAATAATAGAACCGCTATGCAGCATATCTGTTCACAGACTCATAAAAGTCCAATTTGTGTAAGATGATTTACTTTACGATAAATTCAATTTCGCTATAATCTGTAACATTCAACTATCATTCACCTTTAATAATAAGAGGCAGTATGGCATCTTTTTGGGTAAAACAAGCAATCGCAATCATAGACGCTGATTATCAGCGCAGTGCCGACACACATTTGATAAAATTAGATATACCAGTACTAAACGGAATCGATATTTACCTCAAAGATGAAAGTACTCATCCTACAGGAAGCTTAAAGCATAGATTGGCTCGTTCACTCTTCCTTTATGCATTATGTAATGGTTGGATCAGCGAAGGAACCACAATCATAGAATCCTCATCAGGAAGTACGGCGGTATCGGAAGCCTATTTTGCTCGGCTATTAGGTTTACCCTTCATCGCTGTAATGCCTCGTACAACAGCAAAAAAGAAAGTCCAACAAATAGAATTTTATGGTGGTCAGTGCCATTTTGTCGACAAATCTAATCTGATTTACGCAGAATCTGAACGCTTAGCCAGTCAATTAAATGGCCATTATATGGATCAGTTTACCTACGCAGAGCGGGCGACAGATTGGCGAGGTAATAACAATATTGCTAATTCTATTTTTGAGCAGATGAACAGGGAACCCCACCCAATTCCCAAGTGGATTGTGATGAGTCCCGGTACCGGTGGCACATCAGCAACGATTGGGCGCTATATCCGTTATCAACAACTTGATACTCAATTGTGTGTCGTCGACCCTGATAATTCAGTGTTCTTTGATTACTACACCAGCGGCGACAATACGATCACATCAGTCAATAGCAGTAAAATTGAAGGTATAGGCCGCCCCCGTGTCGAGCCCTCTTTCATACCAGGAGTGATCGACCACATGGAAAGAATTCCTGACGCTGCGTCCGTTGCCACCATCTATTGGCTAGAAAAGTACATCGGCCGTAAAGCGGGGGCTTCTACCGGAACCAATCTTTATGGAGTTTTACAAATAGCCTCTAGGATGCATGCTAAGGCTGAAACTGGCTCACTGGTCACTCTGCTGTGTGATTCAGGTGAACGTTACCTAGACACCTACTACAACACCGAGTGGGTTAAGGAAAACATAGGCGACCTCAGCGAATTTGAGAACAAACTCAATAATTTTGATCTCACTGGCAAGTTAACTTAATACTTGAATTCAAGAAATATTAAATGCAGAACCCAGAGTGAGTATACGCAAGTTAACTCACTCTACGACTGAGTTAATCTATATTGAGGTATTTATGCGTTTGTATCGATAAGCGCCAGTTACGCTCAATACAGGTTTTTATCGCCAGCTCTGTGGCACGAGGTTTCTGACTAATTGGCTGTAAGCAGATCGTTTTACCATCGAGTTTAATTCCCTCAAGTAATTCATCCAACTCATCTATATTTTTAGATGTGGCTACAGGATGCTTTATCTCATTGGCTCTTTCAAGTGCCTGAGTCAACACCGCCATCCCCGCTTTCATTTTCACTTTAGGTGACACTGTGACCCAAGTGTTATCTGAACAGAAAATTTCAAACGTACCACTGGTCTCAATTTGAGTCCCGTAACCCTGATTATTAAGTTGTGATGTTAACACTGTCAGATCATAGATACAGGGCTCTCCACCAGTGATAACAACGTGATTAGCGGTAAAACCACGTTGTGTAAAAAAGTTCATCAGCTCTTTAGCCGTTAATTCAGACCAGCGACCAACTTCTCCATCAACTTGAATAACCAATTCAGGGGCGACTCGAGTTGTCTCAAGAACATCCCATGTATGTTTAGTATCACACCATGAACAACCTACAGGGCATCCCTGCAGCCTAACAAAGATGGCAGGTACACCAGTAAAAAAACCTTCCCCTTGGATGGTTTCAAAAACTTCATTAACTGGATATTTCATGATCTACCTCTACAAAGAAGGTCAGTATTTTTAGTTTATAGGCAAGTTTGAAGAGTATCTAAAGCAAGTAAAGCCCAATACTAGTTCAAGTGATATTATACAAGCGAGTAACTGTCAGTTAAAATGGCAATAATTTAAATGTTTTAGTGAACAATATGTCAAAAGCTGTCGTCGTTTATAGTGGTGGACAAGATTCAACTACCTGCTTAATTCAAGCTCTCGAGCAATATGATCAAATACACTGTATCACCTTTGATTATGGGCAGAGACATTTTCAAGAAATTGAAATAGCAAAAAAATTGGCAGCAAAGCTTGGGGTAACAAGTCATAAGATATTGGATGTGACGGTATTAAATGATCTGGCTATATCTTCCCTTACCCGCGATATACCTATCGAAATAGACCCAAGTAATTCATTACCTAATACATTTGTTCCGGGTCGTAATATCTTATTTCTCACATTATCTGGGATTTTCGCCTATCAACTGGGCGCAGAAACAGTGATAACTGGCGTATGTGAAACTGACTATTCAGGCTACCCCGACTGCCGTGATAACTTTGTCAAGGCGATGGCTTCGGCGCTTCAACAGGGAATGGAAAGACAAATTGAACTTGTGACTCCTTTGATGTGGCTAAATAAAGCCGAAACCTGGGCCCTTGCCGATAAATACAATAGCCTACCTTTAATCCGCGATGAAACCCTAACTTGTTATAACAATATTATAGGAACCGGTTGTGGCACCTGCCCTGCATGTTTATTAAGGCAGGCTGGGTTAAATAGTTACCTGAAAAACAAGCCGCAAGTGCAGTTAGATTTAGCCGCGAAAATAGCCCAGAAATGAAGACCTTTATCACCACCACAAAAGTGAGAAAATGGCTAGGTTCGAGTTATTTGCTGATCACTTTAGTCAACATACTCTGCATCGGTCTTTATTACTTCAACGTTACAGATTCCCTTGCATACAGAAGAGTTGAGATAGCTGACGGTGAATATTGGCGGTTGCTTACTGGTAACTTGCTTCATACTAATGCCTGGCATTTGCTCATGAACTTGGCAGGTCTATGGGTAATAGTGTTGCTATACCACACACATTATCGTTTAATGCATTTTTCCATACTTTTCACCGTCTGCTGCCTACTGCAGGGAGTGGGGCTATATCTTTTTTATCCAGGTTTGATCGGATATGTTGGCTTGAGCGGGATGCTACATGGACTGTTTACCTACGGTGCGATAAAAGACATCACCATAGGAGTCAAGTCAGGTTACCTTCTGTTATTTGGGGTCATCATCAAAGTGGTTCATGAACAGGTTTATGGTGCCAGTCAAGAAGTTACCGAGATGATAGGGGCTAGAGTCGCAACAGAAGCGCATCTCGTGGGCGTTATCAGTGGTATATTCATCTTCATTCTGGTTTACGCTATCAGCGTCTTGTGTAAGCAGCATGATAAAACTGCAGATTAATCGCATTACACGGCTATCAAAATTGAGCCGCAATACAGGAATATTGCTACTGATAAATGAAATGCTAACAAACACCTATTATCAAGCTTTAATAAAGGCATCTCTGAGTATCAACACCTGATCCCTTACCGCCGCAGCTTGTTCAAATTCTAAGTTCTTAGCATGTTCATGCATCTGCTTCTCTAGATCATCGATTTGATGGCTTAAACTTGCTGCATCCTGTACAACATATTTAGCCCTGTTTTCTGCCACATTAAGACTGCGATAGTCGCCTAATATTCCTTTATCTCTCTCTCCAACATCCATCACATCTGTGATTTTTTTCACAACTCCTTTAGGCGTTATGCCGTTATCGAGGTTAAATTGATGCTGCATTTTGCGGCGCCGATCTGTTTTCCCCATGGCTGCCGCCATAGATTTAGTGATACGATCGGCATACAATATAACCTTACCATTAACATTTCGAGCTGCTCGGCCCATGGTTTGAATTAACGAACGTTCAGAACGTAAAAAACCCTCTTTATCAGCATCCAAAATACACACCAGTGAGACTTCCGGCATATCCAAACCTTCACGCAGTAGATTGATGCCAACCAAAACATCGAAGACTCCCAAACGAAGATCACGAATAATCTCTACTCTTTCAACAGTATCAATATCTGAGTGCAGGTATCTTACTTTTATCCCATGCTCATCTAAATATTCACTTAAGTCTTCAGACATGCGTTTTGTTAATGTCGTGACCAACACTCGCTCATTGACCAAAACCCTTTTGTTTATTTCAGAGAGCAGATCATCGACCTGTATTCCCACGGGTCTCACTTCCACTTCAGGATCAAGTAATCCCGTCGGCCTAACAACTTGCTCAGCGATTTCACCATTACACTTATCAAGCTCATATTGACTCGGAGTCGCAGAGACAAAAATAGTTTGAGGCATCAAATTTTCAAACTCTTCAAACTTAAGTGGACGGTTATCAAGCGCAGAAGGCAGGCGAAAACCGTACTCGACAAGATTAGACTTCCTCGAGCGGTCACCTTTGTACATAGCACCAATTTGAGGCACTGTAACATGAGATTCATCTATGATTAGCAAACCATCATCGGGTAAATAGTCTAGCAGTGTTGGTGGCCCTTCTCCTACGGCTCTACCCGACAGGTATCGTGAATAGTTTTCGATGCCAGAGCAATAGCCTAATTCCACCATCATTTCTAAATCGTACTGAACTCGCTCAGATATTCGCTGGGCTTCGATCAACTTATTATTATCCAGTAACTGTTGCTTACGCTCCCTGAGTTCCTCTTTAATCTCCTCTGTTGCGGCAATAATTTTTCCTCTAGGAGTCACATAGTGACTCTTCGGATACACAGTGACTCTGACGATACGTTTTATAATATGACCTGTGAGAGGATCGAATAGACTTAACCGCTCAATCTCATCATCAAACAGCTCAACACGTATCGCATTCTTATCTGAATCGGCAGGGAATATATCAATCACTTCCCCTCGTACTCGAAAAGTACCACGATCTAGCGCAATATCATTGCGTGTGTATTGAAGTTCGCTGAGACGCAGGAGAATATCCCTTTGCCCCATGAAATCACCCAGCCTAAGGTGCAACAACATTTTCAAATAAGACTCAGGATCTCCTAATCCATAGATTGCTGATACTGAAGCAATAAGAACCACATCCTTTCTCTCTAGAAGTGCCTTGGTCGCAGAAAGACGCATCTGTTCAATATGTGCGTTCACCGACGCATCTTTTTCTATAAAAGTGTTGGTAGAAGGAACGTAAGCCTCAGGTTGATAATAGTCATAGTAAGAAACAAAATACTCTACAGCATTGTCTGGGAAAAACTCTTTCATCTCCCCGTATAACTGAGCTGCCAATGTTTTGTTTGGAGCCATAATAATCGTTGGCCTTGCCATTGTTTTAATCACATTGGCAATCGTAAATGTTTTACCTGACCCCGTAACGCCGAGCAGGGTTTGGCAAGCGAGTCCAGATTTGATGCCATCGACCAACTTAGCAATAGCCTCGGGTTGATCACCAGCAGGCGAATATTGTGATTCCAGCCTAAATGTTGATTCTGTCACTAACCGAGTTCCTTTTGAAGATGGCTGAATAGTTTAAACTAATTAGTGGACTCGTGTGAATATAGATGCAGTATATTTATACTCATCCTAGATAATGTGGGAGCGGTATACAGATATGATGCTCACACAAAAATGTCAATGATATTTCGTATCGTTAGCAGAAAATAATGACAATTTAATTTATTTTTAATAAAATCTTAAAACATCCATTAAGAGCAGTAAAAAGCTCAGTCGTTAACCAAAAAATCAATAGGGCTACGGAATTAATTCACAAGACGATCTATTGGGGCTGTTACATTTACGTAACGATGCACAACTCTAAAAAATAAACACTTGCATTTGCTATCTGCATGTTTTAACAAAATTTATCTTAATGGTGAAAATTATGACAATTTTAAGTTCAACGCCCTGTTTATCTGGCTTTGAAACACTTTTTTATCGTTAATCCACAGGTTTATCCACAGATTCAGTGGATAACTCAATCTAGCCCTTACAATACGGGGGCTTTAGCACCTTCGAAACAAAACTGCTTTTAAAAGCCCATGTTGTAGTTCTGTAAAAAGTACAAAATTTCATCTCTTTGCCAAATAGAGATAATTAAGTGACACGAAGCCAATCAACAAAATGAGCAATTCTACGCCAGGACGAACATTAGATGAGCACTTAACAGCATAATTACACTTTTTTTTCTTACTCGAGTTGACTCATCATCAAGAGAGATTTAATATGCGCACCGTCTTCAATGACAAGTAGCTTTATCGTTTCCCCTGTAGTTCAGTTGGTAGAACGGCGGACTGTTAATCCGTATGTCACTGGTTCGAGTCCAGTCTGGGGAGCCAATTTTCACTGTATCCTATCTAGTTCTTTCTATTTACCCTCATTTAAGTTTAGAATAACGTCCAATATTTACTAGAATAATTGGTGTATTCTATTTCGGCGAACGGAACTCATATGGGCTTATCTAGACTCTTTCATATTTTTTTATTTACCCTGTTTGTTGGTATCACGACCCTTGTCTATCTTGATAGCAGAGACTCGCTTCAGGAAAAATCCCAACAAAGACTTGAAAACTATCAAGCTATTTTAGACGACACTATGTTTTCAGTAGAAGACGGAAGATCTCTCTTCACACAACTTAAAAAACATATCCATTTCCAGTTTTTTAAATATATTCATAATGATAATGACAGTCTAAATTTCACCAATGGCTCGCTTACCCCCATAAATACAACTATCCTAGTGCCTCTTTTTCCCATAAACCTCCCCGAAACACGGGATTTAAGTAAAGGACGATTGCAAGTTAAACTTTACGTGGGAGATTTAATCGAACATACAACAAACAGATTTTTACACACTTTATTGGTTTTATGGCTCAGTTATTTATCCATTGCCATCTTCTATCTATTCGTTATGACCCAGCTTAGAAAGTCGATAGAATATACTGCAGATTATATCGAAAACTTATCGAACCCGTCATACGACTCATTCGCTGTATCTAAATTATCATTTGAGCTTTCACCTTTAGCACAAGCCATTGAAAAATGTAAATCGGAACTTAAACATAACGCTGATAAATCTTCGAAAGAACATGACAAATGGCAACGGATAGCTTTTCAAGATGCTATTACTGGATTTGAAACAAGAATAAAATTCACACAAAAACTCGAGACCTTCTCAACTTTCGGTAAGGAACAGATTGGTCTGCTAGCCATGATAAGAGCCAGTGAACTTGTACAGATAAATGAAAATCACGGCCGCACTGCCGGTGATGATTATCTGGCTAAAACGGCTAATTTAATAAGGAAAGCCATCACCAAATATCCAAATTCACAGTGTTACAGGATTTCAACCTCTGATTTTGCGGTTTTTATTCCCGATCTTACTCTGAAAGATGGCATCCCATTTCTCGAAAGTTTAAAATCCTCATTCGATGAATACCAGCGAATATTAAAAACCGATTCTATTGCAAATATAGGCCTTGTTCCCTACCAGCATGATAGTCAGCCAATTAACTTACTTACCCTAAGTGACACTGCACTCAGCATTGCACTAACCTTAGGCCCGAACTGTTTTCATATGCTAGATAAGCTTAATGGTGATGAAGTCTATGGTGATACACGCTGGAAAATTGTCATCAAAGATTTAATTAGAACACGTGCAATAGAATTTTATCAACAACCCATACTGCCTTGTAGAACTGAACTAAAAGTCTATAACGAGCTTTTTTCTCGTTTTTATAATAGTGAAGGTAAGTTGTTGTCTACTACAACGGTCGTTGCAATGGCTGAACGTCATGGCATGATTTTAGAACTTGATAAGTTAATTGTGGTGAGCACATTAAAAATGTTGATGACCACCCCTGCACTTAAAGAGGTATACGGGATCAATATAAGCTCATCATCCATAATACAAGAATCATTCGTTACCTGGTTAAAATCTCAACTGATTGAGAAACGCCATATTGCATCTAGGCTTGTTTTTGAAATCAACGAATCGGGTATGCAAGCTAATTTAACTGCCAGTTACAAATTTGTTCAAGTTATGCATAGTGTTGGAGTTCGTGTATCGGTTGAACATTTTGGCATAGGTTTCACCTCATTCAAGTTCTTCAGAAAAGTCCGCCCAGACTACATAAAACTCGATGGTTTTTATACGAGATCAATCGAAACAAATACAGACAATATGTTTATTATCAAAATGATAGTGGACATCTCACGTAAACTTAACATTAGCATTATAGCAACCAGTGTAGAGCGACAAGAGGAAAAACTCACCCTTGAAAAATTGCTTATCGATGGCTTACAAGGCTATTATATCGCCCAACCTAAAGCCATACAAATGTTGAAGCCTAAGTGATCATTTTTTGAGAATATGCTCAAATTAATTAAAACCTTGTACTCTATGTGTTGTTTCTGACAGTGGAAAAGTCGATAATACCAATAATTATTATTCCCAAAAAATTAATGAGATGAATGAGTACCTCCTATTATTGATCAGCACCGTTCTAGTCAATAATTTTGTACTAGTAAAGTTTCTTGGTCTATGCCCTTTCATGGGGGTATCTAGCAAGCTTGAGTCGGCCATAGGCATGTCTATGGCGACCACATTTGTGCTGACATTGGCCTCGGTATTAAGTTATCTAGTCAATCAATATCTGCTGCGGCCATTTGACCTTGATTACCTTAGAACCATGAGTTTCATCTTGGTTATCGCCGTTGTGGTACAGTTTACCGAGATGTTGGTTCAAAAAACCAGTGCATCACTCTATAGGGCTCTCGGGATTTATCTGCCCCTGATCACCACAAACTGTGCAGTATTGGGTGTAGCAATACTTAACATCAATGAAAAACATAACTTTATCCAATCTGCCGTGTATGGTTTTGGCGCCGCTGTTGGGTTTTCTCTCGTACTCATTCTGTTTTCTGCAATGCGCGAACGTCTCGCGGCTGCAGATGTACCTTTACCTTTCAGAGGTGGGGCCATTGCGATGATAACAGCAGGTTTAATGTCGTTGGCATTTATGGGCTTTACGGGGTTAGTTAAATAGTCATGTCTGGAATATTAATCGCAATAATATTGCTGACGGTACTGGCACTTTTTTTTGGTCTATTACTTGGTTTCGCAGCAGAAAAATTTAAAATTAAAAGTGATCCGCTGGTGGATCAGCTAGAAGCTCTACTGCCTCAAACACAATGCGGCCAATGTGGATACCCAGGTTGTCGTCCCTACGCTGAAGCCATAGCCAATGGAGACAAGATCAACAAATGTCCTCCTGGTGGCAGTGCCACCATGGAAAAACTGGCCGATATGGCAGGAGTTGATCCTGAGCCTTTAACGGCAACCGAGGAAGTGCAGATAAAAAAAGTGGCATACATACGTGAAGATGAATGTATTGGCTGCACTAAATGTATTCAAGCCTGTCCTGTAGATGCCATTTTGGGCACCGGTAAGTTGATGCATACCGTCATAGAAGATTACTGTACTGGTTGTGATTTATGTGTTGAACCCTGTCCTGTGGATTGTATTGATATGCTACCCGTGACACAAAATATCAAAAACTGGGATTGGAAGTTAAATGCTATCCCAGTTAAAACTATAGATGAGGATGTAAAGTGCTAACTTTATTTGAAAAAATTGATAAAGGGACACTTTGGCGGTCAATTGGCGGTATTCATCTTCCAGAGAGAAATCTTCTCTCTAACAGAACACCAATCAAGATATTGTCCCTAGCAGATGAGTATGTCGTTCCCCTGCCTCAGGTCGGTGGATCTGCAGTATTGATAGTAAAACAAGGTGATTATGTCGCTAAAGGTGCCATTCTCACCAAGGGTATGCATTTTAGCCATCTACCAGCACACGCACCGACTTCGGGCCATGTATCATGCATTGAAATACGTCCGGGTAACCATGCCTCAGGATTAGCCGTGTTAAGCTGCGTTATTAGCGCCGATGGGCTCGATACTCATGATGCGAATATTCTTCCTGCACTCTCAGCCAATGAAGTCGACCAGTTAACAAATCAGCAGCTGCTGACAAGAATACAACAAGCGGGTATCGCAGGCCTCGGTGGTGCGGCATTTCCTACTCATATAAAGCTCAACACGGCCAGTAATATTGAGTTAGTCATCATCAATGGCATTGAATGTGAACCCTACATTACATCCGATGACATGATCATGCGTGAGAAAAGTGAGGAAATTCTCAACGGCATTGCCATCATTCATAGATTACTGGCTCCAAAACGCTTAATCATCGCCATAGAAGACAATAAACCAGAAGCCATAGAAGAGATGCAACATGCATTGAGCCGAAGCCCACTTCCAAAAGATAGTGTCAGGATAACAAGTGTACCGACACTTTATCCTTCTGGAGGCGAGAAACAACTTATTCAGATTTTAACAGGGCAAGAGGTTCCATCTGGAGACGTTCCCTCGCGACTTGGCATCGTGGTACAAAATGTTGCAACAGCTTATGCCATTAACGACGCTATTGTACATAACCTTCCTCTTATTGAGCGTGTTGTCACTGTCACAGGAAACAATACCCAGCTTCCGGGTAATTACTGGATCCCCATAGGTACCCCAATATCCCACGTATTGACCCAGACTCAATTCATAGGCAATGAAAATGACAAGGTGATTATAGGTGGACCTATGATGGGTTATGCTTTACACAATGATAATGTTCCAACTCTAAAAGGCTCTAATTGTGTTCTGTTACCTGCTAGTGACGAATTAGCCCCTGAACAGAAAGAACTTCCCTGTATTCGTTGTGGTGAATGTGCTTACGTCTGTCCGGCCCAACTTCTCCCCCAACAGTTGTTCTGGCATGCAAAGGCTCAAGAATACGATAAAGCCACGAGTTATAATTTGGCCGACTGCATAGAATGTGGTTGTTGTACTTACGTTTGTCCCAGTGAGATCCCTTTAGTTGAATACTATCGTATCGCTAAGTCTGCGATAAAAGCCGAAACCGAAGATAAAAAACAGGCAGAATTGGCTAAGCAAAGATTCGATCTTCGTACTCAACGTCTCGAAGATGAAAAACGAGCAAGAGAAACAAAACAAAAGGCATCAGCAGCGAGGCGAAAGTCAAACATGTCCACATCTGATAAAGATGCGGTCGCCCTTGCAATGGCAAGAATAAAAGCGAAAAAACAGGCTGTGAATGCTGACAGTTCGTCTACGCCAGTCACTCAAGTCACAGGGGCTGATGATAGTAAACGAAAAAACATTTCCGCCGCTATAGCTCGGGCCAAAGCCAAGAAAGCAGCACTAAACGCTGCAGATACCACAAATGAACATGCTATAAATACCTCAGAATCAACAAAGAAGACGACTATTCCCTCTGATGAAAGAAAGGCTAAAATAGCTGCTGCCGTAGCTAAAGCCAAGGCCAAAAAGGTAGCTCTAAACGCTGTAGATACCACAAACGTACATGCTATAAATGCTTCAGAATCAACAAATAATACAACTATTCCCTCTGATGATAGAAAAGCTAAAATTGCTGCTGCCGTAGCTAAAGCCAAGGCCAAGACTAAAGCCAAAAAATCGGCCCTTAATACCCACACAGAACATGAAAAGGATTAATTGATGGCATTTAAGATAGGCTCTTCGCCTCATTTGAGTCGTCGATTTCAAACCAGTACCTTGATGCAAAGAGTGCTACTTTGTGCATTACCTGGCGTAGCGGTGCAATGTTATTTTTTTGGCTGGGGTACTATCATTCAGCTAATGTTAGCCATCTCAGTTGCGTTGCTTTGTGAAGCTAGCGTTTTAAAGTTAAGAAAAAGACCCATTTTAGCCACGCTAAAAGATAACAGCGCCGTACTGACGGCCCTTTTTATCGGCATAGCTGTTCCTCCGCTCGCGCCTTGGTGGTTAACCTTCATAGGTGCGATGTTTGCCATCATCATAGTTAAACATCTCTATGGGGGACTTGGACACAATATTTTTAACCCTGCCATGGCGGCATACGTCATGTTACTGATCTCTTTCCCTGTTCAAATGACTAGCTGGGTGGCCCCAAGTGTCATTGCTAGCCAACCTCTGGATATATTCGCCAGTTTACAGATGATATTTATCGGTGGTACCCAAGCAGAGATCAGTGCCTATAAGATGAGTTTCGATGGCATTGCCATGGCCACCCCACTCGATACCTTTAAAACGGATCTCGCCATGGGGTTGACCAGTACAGAAAGTCTCACTAAATCTATTTTTAGCAATGGTTATGGGGTGGGTTGGTTTTGGGTAAACATGGCTTATCTCGCTGGTGGACTTGCCATGATAAAGATGAAATTAATTCGCTGGCATATCAGCGTGGGACTATTAGGGGCACTCTATACATGCGCTAGCATAGGGTTTATTTTAAACCCAGACTCCCATGCAGGCCCTATATTCCACCTTTTTTCAGGTGCAAGTATGCTAGCAGCTTTTTTTATTGCCACCGACCCTGTTACCGCCGCGACGAGTAACAGAGGGCGATTACTATTCGGGGCACTAATCGGAGTATTAGTGTATATCATACGTACTTATGGAGGGTACCCAGATGCTTATGCCTTTGCCATTTTACTCGCCAACCTGTGTGCACCTTTTATCGATCATTACATAAAGCCCAGAACTTATGGTCACAGATTTAGGAGTTAGTATAGAAAACAAATGAAGAAATCAATCTTAAAAAACGGCTTCTTGCTGGGACTATTCACTCTAATTTGCACCGCTTTTGTAGCTGTGGTTAATCATCAAACTGTCGATAAAATTAAAGAACAACAGCAACTTCAATTAAAGCGTACACTGCATCAACTCATACCAGATAGCATGCATGACAATGAACTGTCAGAATACTGCATCTTGATCCACGATGAGAATGCTATGGGCATAGACACCCCCCTGCCAGCCTATATCGCAACTAAACAATCTATCCCTGTCGCCATCGCCATGGAAGCCATCGCCCCTGATGGTTACAATGGTAATATAAAGTTGATCATTGGCATAGACAGTCAGGGAACCGTCCTCGGGGTAAGGACTCTTTCCCATGCAGAGACGCCTGGACTCGGTGATAAAATCGACCTTAGGAAATCTGACTGGGTGTTGGCATTCAATCAACAAAAGCTCCAATCTGATACAGATATCCGTTGGAATGTGAAGAAAGATGGCGGTGATTTCGACCAATTTACCGGAGCAACAATTACCCCTAGAGCCTATGTTAAAGCTGTACGTAACGTACTGAGTTATTTCAATGAAAATAGTGAATTTTTACTAAATCGTTCTGCTAACTGTGAGGTTGATTACTAGTGAATGGATCTAATATTGATGCATCAGATGAATCCGTACCCGATATAACCACAGACTTAAAACCCAGTGAAATGAGTGTGTATAAGGAGATTGCCTTGCAAGGATTATGGAACAATAATCCTGGCCTAGTTCAACTCTTGGGATTATGTCCTTTACTAGCAGTCACTGCCACATTAACCAATGCGTTGGGTTTAGGCTTGGCGACGATGTTAGTGTTGATTTGCTCTAATATTTTAGTCTCTTTAGTGAAAGATTATGTTCCGAAAGAAATCCGTATCCCAGTGTTTGTAATGATCATAGCGGCCTTGGTGACGAGTGTACAACTACTGATCAATGCCTACGCTTATGGACTTTATTTGTCTTTGGGGATCTTCCTCCCACTAATTGTGACCAACTGTGTGATTATCGGACGTGCTGAAGCGTTCGCATCACGTAACTCTTTAGCAAAATCTGCGTTCGACGGCTTTATGATGGGCTTAGGATTTTTAATCGTCTTAGCTATCCTAGGTGCCTGTAGAGAACTCCTTGGGCAAGGTACTCTGTTCGATGGTGCCGATCTGTTACTTGGTGATTGGGCGGCAGGACTCACAATACATATCTGGCAATTTGAAACAAGTTTCCTCTTGGCTATGCTTCCCCCGGGAGCTTTTATAGGCATGGGGTTCCTGATAGCCTTGAAGAATATTATTGATAAAAAAATTGCCGACAAGCAGCCAGAAATCACAGTTCAAGGACCTGTAAAGAGAGCAAGAATAACTAAAGTCAGCTAATACAGCTATGTACTAAATCGTGAACCTAATTTGGTGTAAGTAGACAATTAATAAGAAAACCTATGAACAAAGATAAACGTCAGCGAATTTTAGCTATCTTAAGAGAGAATAATCCCCACCCAGAAACCGAGCTAAATTTCTCCAGCCCATTCGAATTACTGGTTGCCGTTACCCTTTCAGCACAGGCTACTGATGTCAGCGTCAACAAGGCAACCGATAAACTATTTCCAGTCGCCAATACTCCTGAAACCATCTATGCCTTAGGTATAGATGGTCTTAAAACCTATATTAAAACCATTGGCCTATATAACAATAAAGCCGTCAATGTCAATAAAGCCTGTAAGATCTTAGTCGACAAATATTACGGACAAGTTCCTGAAGACCGTGAAGCGCTAGAGTCTCTTCCCGGTGTTGGACGAAAAACGGCTAATGTGGTACTCAATACTGCCTTCGGCTGGCCTACCATTGCCATAGACACCCATATATTCAGAGTGGCTAACAGAACCAAATTTGCCATAGGGAAAAATGTCAACCAGGTCGAGCAGAAAATGTTAAAGGTTGTCCCCACAGAGTTTAAGGTTGATATTCATCATTGGTTTATCCTTCATGGCAGATATACTTGCTTAGCCAGAAAGCCAAGATGTGGCAGCTGTTTAATTGAAGACTTGTGTGAATTTAAAGAGAAGATCTATCCAGAGGATTGAATTAGGCTATTAATGGCAGGACAAGATCATGAACTTTCCATTTTTGGCCAAAGTGTGATCAAATAGACTCCTTATCTATAGGAGTCTCACATGCTATCTGCTTTTAATGAATATTTCTCGCCAATCCCTGATCATTGTAGTGGCATAGTGAATTTGGACACTTAAATGTGGCTCTTCGACGTTTCATATGGATTTAAGGATCTCGGCAGCAGGGCTGGCGATCATGTAAATCATGGTAATGAACGATCCGGTATTCCTGTATCCTCTCGCCCTAGCGCGAGCCGCCTGAAACAGACTATTCAGACCTTCCATACGGGCATTGGAGTATGTCAAACAGAGGCGTTGATTAGTCCCGTGTTAAGTATTGATATGATGGAAAAACACCTTCAACAGATATCGGATGCAACACCGAGTGGTCGACATGCAATTGTAGTAATGGATTGTGCGAGTTGGCATTCAAGAAAACTAATGGCTGGCTTTGATAATTTATCGCTAATACACCTTCCGCCTTATTCTCCTGAATTGAATCCTATTGAGCAAGTATGGGCTTGGTTAAGAAATAATGACCTAGCAAATTTTGCATTTAAAAATTATAACGACATAATTGATCAGGTAAGTCGTGGTTGGAATAATTTTAGGCATCAAGTTGATCAAGTGAAATCTCTGTGTAAAAGGGATTGGGCCAACCT
>JBAHZX010000049.1:0-10017 GCA_037132815.1 Shewanella sp. | reverse complement strand
TTATGCAGATGACGGAGCGATAAACTTAGCGACAATCAGACGTAAGCTACTGAACTTAATCAAAGCACATCCACTAAAAGAGAGTGTTGCGGGTAAAATGCAACGAGCATGTTGGGATGCTAAATTTAGAGCGGATATTTTATTTGGTCAAAAATCAAACAAAGCATAATCCCGCCCTGTGGGGGATACCACAGGGGTATCATTATTTAGACTGATTGATGTGATTAATATTGTGCTTATCCAGTAATCGATACAGCGTCGCACGAGACACCTGAAGATGAGCCGCAGCCAGTTCAGCCTGACCATTAGATTGCCGCATGGCGATGACAACCGCACTACACTCAGCTTGATTTTTAAGCACCTTTAAAGGTAAATTTGTTCTTGTTTCACTATTGTCCAGATCCAATGCTGAGGCATTCACTCTTCCTTCATCACTAAGTACCACAGCACGCCGCACCCGATTCATCAACTCGCGTACATTGCCAGGCCAGTCATGGCTCTGCAATGCTTGACATGCATCATCGGTAAGCTTGCAACCTGAAAACTCAAATTCACGGGAAAATAGCTCAACGAAATGACGCGCTAAAGGAAGAATATCTTCACGCCTTTGTTGTAAAGTCGGAGTGTGAAATGTGACACCATTTAAACGGTAATAAAGATCTAATCTGAACCTACCTGCAGCAATCGCATCATCAAGATCAATATGGGTTGCAGCCACTATACGTACATTGGCCTTTGAAGGCTCCGTACTTCCAACCTTATCAAACACGCCCTCTTGCAAAAAACGTAACAAGTTTGCTTGTAAATCCAGTGGCAGATCGCCTATCTCATCGAGAAAAAGTGTTCCCAAATTGGCTTGTGCTATCTTGCCCTTCCTCGCCGATACTGCACCAGTGAACGCGCCTTTTTCATGACCGAAAAACTCAGACTGCACTAAGCCTGATACCATTGAACCACAATTTACAGCAACAAATGGCCCCGATGAACGACGGGATAGCTGATGAATCTTACGTGCCACCAACTCTTTGCCAGTACCACTCTCTCCTCGAATCAACACCGGAATATCTGTCGGTGCAACGCGATAAATCTGCTTATCCAAAGCTTGCATCACCGCTGAATTATCCAGCATAGGTTCACTTTCAGCTTTACGGTTCGAACGGCAAACTCTTTTCATAATAGAGAGGCCAGATGCATGGCCTAACATTCGAAATAAACGACTGTGATCTATCGGTTCCGTATGATAGTCCCAGGCATACTGACTTATTATTTGCTTAACGCTCGTTTGTTTAAGTTGTTGGCGGTTAACCAAGATTACGATCAACATGTGGGAATTAACATCTTCTAGAATGCGTTTTATCTGTGTTAGATCACCGCAGGTCCGCAGGTCAAATACTCCCAGATGTTGTGTACTTTTGGGAAGCTTTCCTTTCAAGTCACTAAGTTCACAATAAGTGATCTGATACCCATGTCGCTTGATCCCCTGATATAAGTTATCGTCACAGTGGTGACTGACTAACAGAAGATTCTTCATCGGTGCTCCTAAAAATTTATTTACAGATCCGATCATCTAATACTTTATAAAATGTCCAAAATGGCACTACCACTATTAAGTAAACGCCTTTAAATAAGGCTGACCCAATCAATCATGCTGCACAACGCAATAGATACAGGCACTTAAACTAAAAAAAGTAAAAAAACAGCGCCCAGTAAAAGTACCAAAATGTCCGCCCATTAAGCAAGTTTTAATAACAAATAACTTACATTTGTAACGTTACTACGTAAAAACACCTGAACATTACGGTACTTAGAATATTTTGGATTTATATATTGGCTTATAGTCTAAAAGTTCATCTATATATGTCATATTACTTAATATCGGCTTTTCATAGCATGTTGGGTATTGCATACTGGTTGTTAAACAAGGATTTCAACTTTATAAAAAAATACCTTATCGACGGATTTTCTATGAAAAATGTCAGCACTGCACTCCTTTTTATAAGCATATTAGGCTTTCAACATAATGTTAATGCCCAATTTGAACTAGATGTTGAAGAATCTAGGGTTAACATCGCCTCAAAAATACTTCCTGATGTCGTCTTCCGTTATCAAGCCTTGGTCGACAGCTTAGATACGCAGTACCAACAGCAAACCCATGAGTTATTGATGACTGGAATGATCGCACATCAAGGGGAAAAGTTATGGCAACAGGCTGTTAAAGATGTGCAATCAGGAGGTCAGGATGACCGCCCTCTATATTGGGGACGCTTAGCCATGAAAACCCTGCTTAAGCAGCAATCACCTTCATTCAAACTTGCTGCTTGGCAACGAAAGATCAACCTGAATGCTATAGAAATGTCTTCCAGAGGCTTCAGTAACATCAATTTTGCTGCCGATACTCAAATCAAGATTTTACTGACTGGCTTCGATCCTTTTTTCCTCGACCGTAACATAGATCAAAGTAATCCTTCTGGTTTAACCGCATTGGCACTGGATAATTATCAGTTTTCGGTAAACGGTAAGAAGGCGCAAATACAAACGGTCATAATCCCAGTACGCTTCGCCGACTTCGATCAAGGCATTATTGAGTCTCTGCTCACGCCTTATTATCGCGAAAATAGTCTGGATATGATTATTACCGTCAGCATGGGACGAGATGACTTCGATCTTGAGCGCTTTCCCGGACGTAACCGCAGTGCTACCGCACCAGATAATTTAAATGTATTGACCGGCGGCAATAAAGATAAACCTATCACGCCTATGTTCAATGGTAAGGTCTTGAATGGCCCTGAGTTTGTCGAATTTTCACTTCCTGTGATTGCCATGCAATCGATTCAAGATGACGATACTAAATGGAAAGTAAACGATAATCATAGTGTCACCACGCTGGCGAGAGGAAAATTTAACGCCATGTCTTTATCTGAGTTACAAGGTGCAACCTCTGTCGAAGGCTCTGGGGGAGGCTACCTATCCAATGAAATCTCATACCGTGCGATCTTATTACAGCAGAAATTTAACAGCAACATTCCTGTCGGTCATATCCATACCCCGAGAGTGAACAGTTATGATGCCAAGGTTGAGTCTGACATAGTCGAGCAGGTTAAAGCTATGCTCATCGCTGGGGCCAAGAGCTTATAGCTCTATTCCTGTTTATAGTAAATAAAATTGCTCGATGGAAAACTGACTCGTTTTATTATTCAGACCTGTCTGTTTAACTATACATTGGCTTAATTAAGGTAACCCCCATAAGTTAAACAATGCGCCTTGAATTGAGTGCGCTCAATCTGCTCTATACCTGCACTTTAAAGTAGAACGGGTATATAATTCCACGCAGGCGACACTCAACACATACCTTTAAACCTCTAGTTGTAAATCGGGGCAACATGTTTAACTTATTCGGCTCAAAAATCACAGATCAAATAGGCTCAGTTAAACAAGCCCATTACGAATTTGAGGATGAACACCAACAGCAGATAGCCGAGCAGGTCGTAGACTGTTACCAACAAGCTGAGGCCTACTTAAAGCGAACTTTTATACAGCCTGAAATCCAGTTTACTCTCAAAGGTAAGAGTGCGGGCGTGGCACATCTGCAACTCAATCTCCTCAGATTCAACTCAATTTTGCTCGCTGAAAACCATCAGGTTTTTATCGAGCAAGTGATTCCCCATGAGATCTGCCATCTAATCGCTTATCAATTATACGCAAAGGTCAAACCCCATGGCAGGGAATGGCAAGCTCTGATGATTGAGATTTATCAACTAGATCCTGTAGCAACTCATAATCTAAATATTAAGTCAGTCACAGGAAAAACCTTCGACTACTTATGCAACTGTGGCAATATTCCACTAAGCATCCGTCGTCACAATAAAGTAATCAGGGGAGAGACAGAGTATCGCTGCAAACACTGCAAGCAGAAACTGAAAAGAGCTTAATGTCTGATGTATACCCATTACTGCTGCCAAACCCTTGCTTATATTCCTATTAATCCCGTAGAATCCCGCAAAAGAGTAGACATAAATTCTGCCAATCGTCTTTGGGGCTGACTAACCCTATTTTAGGAAACACTTTTGAAATATTTTTCAACATTCAGCACCGCCCTCATCGGTTTAGCACTCAGTTTATTTTTATCTTCGCCTTCATTCGCGTCTCCTTCTCATCCCACCAGCTTTAGCCAGGCTAAACGACTGGCTAAAGAAATCTATAGTAGTGAACGACCAATTACTAGCTTCTATTGCAGCTGTGACATTACTATCGAGGCTAAAAAATGGTACCCAGATCTTCAATCCTGTGGCTATCAAGTAAGAAAACAAGTAAAACGCGCATCACGTATCGAATGGGAACATGTAGTGCCAGCTTGGGAGTTAGGCCATCAAAGACAATGCTGGCAAGAGGGTGGACGGAGAAATTGCGGTAAAAATGATCCAACATTTAAGAGGATGGAATCAGATCTGCACAACTTGGTGCCCACTATCGGTGAGGTCAACGGCGACAGGAGTAATTATCGCTTCAGTCAATGGAATGCTAAGCCAGAACAATATGGCCAATGTGCCATGGTTGTCGATTTTAAATCTCGTAAGGTTGAACCTCCCAACTACACTCGAGGCCGTATTGCCCGTACCTATCTCTATATGCAGAATACCTATGGATTAAAGATCGCCAAAAGCCAATTAAAACTGTTTGAAGCATGGGATAAAATTTATCCCGTTGATACTATCGAGTGCAAGAGAGACGAGGCAATCGCCAGAACACAGGGAAACCATAACTTTTATGTCCAACGAAGATGCGATTCACCGGCTATAAATACCCAGATCGTGGAGTAATAAATAGATGAGAATTCCCAGAATTTACCAAGACTCACCTTTAGTCGTCAGCAACAGCTTGACGCTCCATGATGAAGCTGCTTCGCACATAGGTAGAGTGCTGAGAATGACTCCTGGTGATCACATCAGCCTATTTAATGGTAGCGAGCATGATTACTTGGCTGAGATAATCTCTGCCAATAAGAAAAATGTCTCCGTTAAGGTCTTATCTTCGTGTGTTAACACGAGTGAATCGCCGCTGCATATTCATCTGGGGCAGGTGATCTCCCGTGGCGATCGTATGGACTTTACTATTCAAAAATCAGTAGAGTTGGGTGTCAATACCATCACCCCGTTGTTTTCAGAGCGTTGTGGGGTCAAACTCAGTGGTGACAGATTAGAGAAAAAGATTCAACAATGGCAAAAAATAGTCATCGCTGCCTGTGAGCAGTCAGGCCGCTGTCGGGTTCCTGAAATCAGGCCTGCCATGTCATTAGAAGCTTGGTGTGGTGAGCAAACTGACTCACTTAAATTAAATTTACACCCTAGAGCTACACATGGTATTCAGGGATTATCTCTTGAAGTACTGAAAGTCAGACTCTTAATTGGTCCCGAAGGAGGCCTCTCGGCAACTGAGATATTGAAAACTGAGCAAGATAGATTTACCGATATTTTATTGGGCCCAAGAGTACTCAGAACAGAAACTGCGGCACTGACTGCGATCAGTGCCCTACAACTCAAATTTGGTGACTTATAGGTTCTAGCAAAAACGGTTTAAGCACAGTGCACAAATTAAAACCTAAATCTCTTAACATCACCAAATAAGATTCAATTATCCCATCGGCAGATGGTTGAAATAAGGAAGCGAATAAATGATCAAACTCGGCATAGTGATGGACCCTATCTGCGACATAAATATCAACAAAGACTCTAGTTTCGCTATGTTACTCGCAGCTCAGAGCCGCGGCTACCAGCTCTTTTACATGGAAATGCGAGATCTAGCCATGGTCAATGGTAAGGCCATGGCCAATATGCGTGCACTTACCGTTAAACAGGACCCTGATAACTGGTTCGAGCTCGGAGAGGCTATTGATACACCCATGGCCAATCTCGATGTAGTGTTAATGCGTAAAGACCCACCATTTGATACTGAGTTTATCTACGCAACCTACATGCTAGAGCGAGCCGAAGAGGAAGGGGTGTTGATTGTCAACAAGCCCCAGAGCCTCCGAGATGCAAATGAAAAGCTATTCACAGCTTGGTTCTCCGAATTTACCCCTGATACCATTGTAACCAGAGATGAGATCCGTATTCGTAACTTCTATCAAGAACAAGGCGACATCATACTCAAGCCACTCGATGGCATGGGCGGAAGCTCTATCTTCAGAGTCAAAAAAGATGATCCAAATTTAGGCGTGATCATAGAGACATTAACCAATAACGGCCAACAATTTGCTATGATCCAAGCCTTTATTCCCGATATCACCTCCGGTGATAAACGTATTTTAGTCATTGATGGTGAACCCGTGCCATACTCACTGGCTCGTATCCCGCAAAAAGGCGAGACTCGAGGCAATTTAGCCGCTGGCGGGCGTGGCGTGGCGCAACCTTTATCAGAGAGTGACTGGCACATTGCACGCAGTATAGGGCCTGAACTCAAAAAACGTGGACTCATTTTTGTAGGCTTGGATGTAATTGGCGATAAGCTTACCGAGATCAACGTCACCAGTCCAACATGCATCAAGGAGATCCAAGCGGCTTATGATGTGGACATTACTGGTATGCTAATGGACGCAATCGAGGCTCGTATCGAACCCCAAGCTTAAGTAATATAGGCATTTCTAAAATAGATATTGCTGATATAGTAACTGAACACAATCGAAGCTCGAAGTAAGCAAGCTAAAACATTGACAATGGGTATGACAAAAAATGAAGATATTTAAACTATGTATCTTGGCAGGTGTGGTACTGCTCGGCACAGCAGCTCAGGCCGAGACTCCAATGCAGGCCATATTAGATGACGCACCCAGCGTCCCTAGAAATATCGTGATCATGATAGGTGACGGTATGGGCCCAGCCTATACCAGTGCCTATCGATATTATAACGACAACCCAGATACACAAGAGATAGAACAAACAGTATTCGACCGGCTGCTAGTAGGAACCTCAAGCACTTATCCGGCGCGAGTAAGTGGTTACGTCACAGATTCTGCGGCCGCCGCAACGGCATTAGCCACAGGAGTTAAAACCTATAATGGTGCCATCTCTGTCGATACCAATAAACAGCCTATTACCACTATCATGGAAAAGGCCAAAACTCTGGGACTCGCCACTGGAATCGTAGTGACATCACAGATCAACCATGCTACTCCGGCGGCATTTATCAGCCATAATGAAAGCAGAATCAATTACGATCAGTTAGCACAAAGCTACCTTAAAACTAATACCGATGTGATGTTAGGTGGTGGCCAAAAATATTTTTCCTCTAGCTTAATAGAGCAATTCGAGGCTAAGGGTTACCAATATCTGACTGACTTTAACCAGCTTGACTCGGTCAAACAAGGCAAGGTCATAGGCCTGTTTGCCGATATCCAACTCCCATGGAACATCGATGATAATAACAGTAATAAACTAAGCAAAATGACAGCTAAGGCCTTAGAGCTGTTATCGCAAAATGACCAAGGCTTCGTGCTTCTGGTTGAGGGCAGTTTGATCGACTGGGCAGGACACAATAATGATATAGCGACGGCGATGGGAGAGATGGATGAATTCGCCAATGCTATCGAAGTCGTAGAACAATATATCCGACAAAATAACGATACTTTGATGGTCGTGACGGCAGATCATAATACTGGCGGTCTTAGCATAGGTGCCAACGGCAAATATAGCTGGGATACGGAGCTCATTAGAGGCGTACAAGCCAGCCCCAATGTTATCGCAAATGATGCCCTCACCAATGGTGACTGGCTAGCGCGAGTCACCATAAACTTAGGCTTCGAGCCAAGTGAAGATGAACAATCTGATTTAGCACTGGCGCGTATGCAAGGTGAAAAAGTGATGGAGATAGCAATAAAGCAGCTTATCGACCTGCGCTCAAACACTGGCTGGACCACAGGTGGGCATACAGGTATTGACGTACAGGTCTTCGCTAAAGGCCCTGCGGCAAGCTTATTTGCCGGTAATCAGGACAACACCGATATCGCGAAAAAGCTAATAAGTATACTGCCTAAAAAGAAATAATTAGTTCTAGGTGCAGTTGTGAGCATCGTTATCTTATATATACCCGTTCTATTTCAACGTGCAGGTTTCAGAGCCGACTGAGGTAGAACAGGTATAAAACTTAAAAATAAATGAGAACGATAAAATTAAGATATAATAGTCACAGAAATTTCCTAACTGTGGTCGTCGTGCTAACTAATCCATCTCAAATCATTCTTAGAAATAGTGACTTATTCGAAAATAAAAATGTACTAGTCATAAATTATGAAGACGATCAACTCCCCAAGCGTCTAGTAGAGTGTGCAAATAAGGTCACCGCACTGGCACTTGATTTCCATCATCATCTACAAATGGGAACCAAAGCCAATCAAGCACTGTCGCTATTTTTCGGCCATTGCCTCCCCAATCAAGATCTGTTTGATACGGCGATCATTTATTACCCTAAGGCTAAAGCACTCTCTGCCTATCTCATCAACTTAGCTGGACAGCACTTGAAACTCGGTGGACAGCTGGTCGTAGTAGGTGAAAATAAAGGGGGGATTCGCTCTCTAGTCAAACAAATCCCGGCCTATTTTGATGAGCCATTTAAACGAGACAATGCACGCCACTGTCTGCTTTATATCTGCGAACTGATCACGCAGGCGCCCAAGATCAGACTCGCTGATTGGGTCAGCCAATACCAGCTAGAGACCCCTCAAGGTGAAGTAACTATATGTAATTTAGTCGGGGTGTTCAGTGAGAAAAAATTAGATCAGGGTACTAAATTATTGCTATCAAATCTGCCAAAGTTAAAAGGTCGAATATTAGATTTCGGTTGTGGTTCAGGCATTATTACCGCTGCTCTACTCAAGGCGCAGCCCACACTACAAATTGAATGTGTCGATATCAATGCTATGGCTCTAGCCTCTTGCGAACTGACATTAACAGCCAATAATTTTATCGCTACGACCTATCCATCTGATGGCTTAAATCACACCAAAAATAAATTTGATGGCATCATCTCTAATCCCCCATTCCATGACGGGCTCAAGAGCACTACTGAAATAGCCAAAAACTTTGTAAGTGATAGTGTTAAAAAACTGAACAAAGGCGGTATATGGCACATAGTAGCCAACCGACATTTAGCATATAGCGATACCATAGAAACTCATTTCGGACAGGTAAGCGTTATCGCTGAAAACAATAAATATAAAATTTACTCCAATAAATTCACCTATGTATCAGATGCATAACCACGTCACATAAAAGATCTTAAGAGAAAGCAGACATTTTAACGATAATGAATCATTACCTTAAGATGCATGATTTCAGTGGGCTATATAAAGCATTTAACTAAACTCAGAGAACATTTTGTGGAATTATTAAGAATTGATTGTTTAGGTAAGGAACTAAGATTAGAGGGCTCTATGGCGGGTTGGCAACAGCTTTTTTGGGCTGACACCTTGGTCTCAGTCAAACAAGCTTCTGCAGATACTGAGAGGCTGAAAGTTCATGAGTTTGAACTCGCCACACACGTTAATCCTGTTAATAACACCCTAGAAACAGACATTGAACAAGCAGCCGCTAACCAAGCTATCAAAATAAGCCTTGAGGTTGGTATTACTTGGCAACCATTTAGCTTAGATTATCGCTTAATAAAAGATGAAAAGTTGATAGATACTGGCACTAGAAACACCAAAGATATCGAACGGCAGGTGCCGGTAAAACCAATCGAAGCACAGCGAAAGCTCAGTTTAATCGGCCTAGGTTCCTTGGGATTTAAGCTGCTAAAAAGTGTAAAAGTCATCAAGGTTGTTCTAGCAGGTGCTAGTGTTGCCGCATATTCTTGGTTATTCTCCTTCCAGTTTGCTTTAGCTTTGATCGCCTGTCTGGTATTTCACGAATATGGCCACATCAGAGCCATGAAATATTTCGGCATGAAGACCAAAGGGATTTATCTGATCCCATTCATGGGGGGGTTGGCACTCAGTGACGAAAAGATCAATACCCGTTGGCAAGACGT
>JBAHZX010000022.1:0-9253 GCA_037132815.1 Shewanella sp. | reverse complement strand
TCTCCTGCTTCTATTGTCAAAGAGAGCCGATCGATAGCCAGCTTATCGGCATATTTAAGAGTCAAATTTTCAAATTTTATCATAGTGAATAAATATTTATCAATAAGTCCTATGGCTTTAACTATATTTTCAATAGCTTGTCCATCCGCATTACCAGTTTTTACGAAAGGCTTTCTTGCTAAACTAACGAGAAGCTCACCATCTTTAATGCTGCGCAGGGTTTTGTCTGCATAGTATTAAAGTCGTCACTGTAAAAACTCATTCAGGGAAATACATCTTCGGCCTTTTTACCTAGGTGTTAATTAGATAAAATATTGTGGCATGTAGCGCTTTTTGAACTACAGATATAAGGTATTACCATGTAGAATCGGCCTCATGGGATGATACTCTGAGGAGATTGGTGGGATTTTAACGAGAACGGCTTCAGAAACAAAGTAATTTATTATCAAAATAAGATGTAAATACAATTATACAACCAATTATCGATAAACAAGTCAGCTGGTATTAAGTTATGTTCAAGTAAAATTTGGGTAAATACAGATTCTTGGCAATAATCCTTGATCTAAGTAGACTGTGATAACAATTTTAAAGGCATAAAATCATGAGAATTTTGGTTGTAGAAGACGATCCTATCTTATCTCACCATTTAAAGGTGCAGCTGAGTGAACTAGGGAATCAGGTTCAAGTAGCTTTGACCGCCAAAGAGGGGTTTTATCAAGCAACTAATTATCCAATAGATGTTGCTATCATAGACTTAGGTTTACCGGATGAAAATGGCATCAGCTTAATTAAAAATCTACGCCATGAAGGGTTAAAGGCCCCTATCCTTATCTTAACTGCCAGAGTCAATTGGCAAGATAAGGTTGAGGGTCTCAACGCTGGTGCCGATGATTATCTGGTTAAACCCTTCCAAAAAGAAGAATTAGTCGCACGTCTAGGTGCCATAATTCGCCGCAGTGCAGGTTTTGTGAAACCCCAGATAACCTGTGGTGATCTGGAACTGGATCTCGCAGCTAAACAACTCTCTATGAAGGGAGTCCCCATGGAGATCACCGCCTTTGAATACCTCATACTCGAGTACCTGATGCGTCATTGGCACGAAGTTGTCGCTAAGCAGCGTCTATTAGATGTGATCTATGGCGATAAAGAAGGAGATCCCAATACCATAGAAGTCATGATATCCAGACTCAGAAAGAAACTCACCAAAGAAGGACTGGAAACTCCTATCGTTACGATTCGTGGCCAAGGCTATAAGTTTAACTTGCCATGCAGTTAAAATTTAAATTTAAGAAACGTCTGCTTACACGGGTGTTTGTTACCTCATTTTCCATTATTACATTAGTAGGATTCAGCTTAGCTTGGCTGATCAACATTCTTCATTCACAAGATAACTACAACGAAGAGACAGCCCAACTCATAGCTGAGCTGCCAAAAGTTGCCGCAGAGCTGAGAGAACACGATCAATTCCCCTTTAGGAGTGACGATAGCCTCGTAGAAAACACCAACCCTGAAAACTATATCATCGCTAGCTGTAATATCGATTACAGGCAAATTTGGACCTCATCTTTGGCTGTTGATAGAGGGCTTTTCGACACCTGTGAACGTTTTAACGATATTCGCCACAACTCTCCTCCTTATATTCTTAGCCTTGCCGATAATAAAGACTATTTCATTTACTTATTGTCATTAGATATGTCTGGCAGTCAATACAACCTATTGGTGATGAAAGATGCAGAAAAACTCGAGAGGGAGTTAGAAAAATTCAGCCGACGCACTTATTTTAGGCTCGCTATGGTATTGGCATTGGCCCTCGTTCTTTTGCTCAGTGCGGGTTACTGGGGAATGCGTCCTTTAGCTCGAATGAGAAACGAGTTAGAAAGTGTTAGCAAAGGTAAAACTAAGGCATTATCACAAAATTACCCTGTTGAACTCGAAGGCGTTACCCAAGCGCTTAACCAGTTACTATCTCAATCCAGTGCTCAACAGCAAAGGTATCAGAATGCGATGAATGATCTTGCTCATAGCCTGAAGACACGTCTTGCTGCAGTTCACGCGATCACCGATGATGCAAGTTTAGATAAACAAGGTGCTAGCGAACGCATCATGGAACAAGTAAGCCAGATGGACTTACTGGTCAAATACCAACTCAAACGTGCCATGCTCGGTCGTAAAGGTCTCAAACATGAACAAACCTTAGTAGCCCCATTAGTCAATCAGCTTTCTCAGATGCTATTTAAGGTCTACCGTGACAAACAGGTTCAATTTACCGCCCATATCCCTCAGGAATTTGTGTTTCCGGGCGATAAAGGCGATTTAATGGAGCTCTGTGGTAACTTGATGGAAAATGCATTTAAACTATGTATCAGTCAGGTGAGAGTCACAGCCCGTTATAGCAATGCTGGAGAATTTGAATTTATCATCGAAGATGATGGGCCTGGCGTCGAAGAAAGTCTACGCCAAAGAATCATCGAACGCGGTGTTAGAGCCGATACACAAAAAGCAGGACAAGGGATCGGACTCGCCGTGTGTAATGAGATAATTATCAGCTACAATGGTAAGTTGAGCATAGAAACCTCTGAACTTGAAGGTGCGAAGTTTAGCATCACCATCCCTATTTAAGCTCTGAGCCAATTAGCATCAAAATACGGAGCCTTAGACACTAGACGCCAATATTCAAAATTTACAAAATACTTCAATCTAACATCTTTCTGGAAGTGTCAGTTATCATTGGACTAAAGATAAATATTAATTCAAAGTAACTTTAAATAGCTTGGTACGTCTGCAATTGAGTCTAAGACAACCGTCGCTGCAGCAATAGCTTCATCAGTCACTGACTTGCCTGTACGAACTAAAATACGAATTGGGATCCCAGCGGCTTTGGCCGCTAGCATATCATCCCACTTATCTCCCACCATAACTGACTGGCAGAGTTCGATGTTAAGGAACTTAGCCGCCGTTAACATCATGCCAGGCTTAGGTTTACGGCAATCACAATCTTGCTTGTAATCACCTAAGCCCTTTTCAGCATGGTGGGGGCAATAATAGATACCATCAAGCTCGACGCCTTTATCGACAAAATTCCAATCCATCCATTCTGTCAGCCAGTGAAATTGATCTTCACTATAAAGACCTCGGGCGATACCGGATTGGTTAGTAACCACCGCTAGCTTGTACCCCATATTTTTAAGAGTGCGACAAGCGTCAAACACACCTTCCACATATTCAAAGTCATCAACCTGATGAACATAACCATGATCTATATTGATAACGCCATCTCTGTCTAAAAAAACTGCTGGGCTCACGTATTAAACTCCTAAGTTTGATTCCGATTATTATCTCATCCATTGAAGCAGATATCACGGTGAAGTTATCAATTTATTCTGGGATACTTAACGATACCCACTCTATTCCAAGATGCATGATTTCAGTGGCAATTAAAAGTGGTTTAGCGCACAGGTTCATCGCTCTTGGCTGAACCTAAGCACCGACATCCATATAGGCGAGGCTTTGATCGCAATGCAATAGCGAGCCTATTGCTTATAAATAGGCCAGTAACCCAGTATAAATCACTTTAAATCCCACCCTATGGGAACACCTGAGCTTAAAAGAGACCAAATTGACCAGAGTTTTTTCTTTCTATCTAATTCAATCAACTGATTTTTAACATATTCCATGATGGTTTATCAACATGACGGTACAAGTGCTGCGGTGTAGATCATGACCCATTAATCTACTCACGAGGGCCACTATCCATGAGGAAAAATCTAATAGTTTGAATAAAAATGATTGTAATCAGCGTAAATTTGGCTTTATATGATTGTATGACATGAGCCTAAATCCCTTTGTTTACCGAGACTGATAAATGAAAAATATTATCTGTGATATCGATGGCGTTTTACTGCACAACAATGAGCTAATCCCCGGAAGTGACACCTTCATCAACCGGATTATGGAACAAGGTAACCCATTGGTTATTTTGACTAATTATCCAGTTCAAACGGGAAAAGACTTACAAAACAGACTCGGTGCGGCAGGAATTAACGTGCCCGAAGAGTATTTTTATACATCTGCCATGGCAACAGCCGATTTCCTTAAACATCAAAAAGGCAACAAGGCTTATGTGATCGGTGAAGGTGCCCTCACCCACGAATTATACAAGGCCGGTTTTACCATCACAGATATCAATCCTGACTTTGTCATCGTTGGTGAGACTCGATCTTATAATTGGGAGATGATCCATAAGGCAGCCCGTTTCGTCGTCGAAGGCGCCTGCTTTATCGCCACTAACCCTGATACCCATGGTCCGGATCACAGCCCGGCTTGTGGAGCATTATGCGCGCCAATCGAGCGAATCAGTGGTCGTATGCCTTTTTATGTAGGTAAGCCAAGCTCCTGGATCATACGATCGGCGCTAAATCACATCGATGGCCACTCAGACAATACCGTGATTATCGGCGATAACATGAAAACTGATATCTTGGCAGGTTTTCAGGCAGGACTCGAAACCATTTTAGTCACCAGTGGCGTCAGTCAACTTAGCGATATAGAAAAGGAGCCCTTCCGCCCTAATCATGTGTTCGCCTGTGCCGGAGATATCGATATCGTTTAATACTTTCTTATACGGTGTTACAACACGCATTTCTCTGGACATTTTAACACTGGCTCTCATTTTCAGGGAGCCATATCCTCACTTATTTACATCCTGACAGCACTATTTATAGCTTTAACGAAGGGAAAATAGCTTTTACGAGGGAAAAAGCAATAGTAAAACCTGATTCAACTTAATATCAACATTAAGCAACCCCAACTGATAAAAAATCAATAACATTCACCACTAACAGTTTCAAATTAAGAATTTATCAATAGAATGACAATTTAATTATATAAATCTTATTTTAAAGTCAATATTAATGTGAAAAACCACCGAGTAATTGCACTTTTACTCACATTTTATCAATTTGTCATTTGGCAAGGGCTTCAATTACTGGCAAAATAATGCCCATTGAGATAGACAGCATTTGTAGGAGCTAGAATATGTGTTCAATTTTTGCCATTTTAGATATTAAGTCAGACGCAACACCGCTACGACAAGTCGCACTCGAAATGTCGAAGTTGATGCGTCACCGTGGACCGGATTGGGCTGGGATATACAGCTGCGACAAAGCCGTACTCGCTCACGAACGCCTCGCCATTGTCGATATCGATAACGGCGCTCAACCTTTGTTTAGCACTGATGGAAACATTATTCTTGCTGTCAACGGTGAGATCTACAACCATAAAGAACTCAAAGCCGAACTCGGTGATAAATACACTTACCAGACTAACTCAGACTGTGAAGTGATCCTTCCTCTTTATCAAGAATACGGTGTCGACTTCCTCGATAAGTTAAACGGTATATTTGCCTTTGTCCTCTACGATAAGACTAAAGATCTGTATCTGATTGGCCGAGATCATATGGGTATTATTCCTCTCTACACTGGCTTAGATACTGAGGGCAACTTCTACATTGCCTCAGAAATGAAAGCCTTGATGCCCGTGTGTAAAACCGTCGATGTATTTAAGCCAGGCCATTATTTATGTAATAAAACCAGCGACACTGAAGATGGTTATGTACAATATTATCAACGTGAATGGCGTGATTTTGCTGCAGTGCAAGATAACCCTGCCAGTATCGATGAAATTAGAGAAGCACTGGAAGCCGCAGTTAAACGTCAGTTGATGTCTGATGTGCCTTACGGTGTATTACTATCCGGTGGTCTCGATTCATCGGTTATCTCGGCAATTACTCAGACTTTTGCTAAACATCGCATCGAAGATGATGGTGAGAGCAATGCGTGGTGGCCACAGCTTCACTCTTTTGCCGTTGGTCTTGAAGGTGCACCAGATTTGATTGCGGCTAGAAAAGTTGCCAATGCCATAGGCACAATCCACCATGAGATCATCTTTACCTTCCAAGATGGTATCGATGCGATTAAAGATGTAATTTACCACCTAGAAACCTATGATGTCACCACCATTCGAGCTGCCACACCTATGTATCTTATGGCGAGAAAGATTAAAGCAATGGGCATTAAAATGGTATTGTCGGGTGAAGGTGCCGACGAACTGTTCGGGGGCTATTTATACTTCCATAAGGCCCCAAATGCACAAGCCTTCCACGAAGAGTTAGTGCGTAAACTAGACAAATTATTTATGTTCGACTGCCTTCGTGCCAACAAATCAATGGCAGCTTGGGGACTAGAGGCACGTGTGCCCTTCTTGGATAAAGAATTTATAGATGTGGCGATGCGTATCAATCCAGAAGCTAAAATGTCTAAAAATGGCCGGATCGAGAAACATATTCTGCGTCAAGCTTTCGAACACAAATTACCCAAAGAAGTGACATGGCGTCAGAAGGAACAATTTAGTGATGGCGTAGGATATTCATGGATCGATGGTTTAAAGGAGCTAGCCGCCGAAAAAGTGGATGACATTCAATTGGAAAATGCCAAATTTAGATTCCCCTACAACACACCAGATACCAAAGAAGGCTACTACTACCGTTGCTTCTTTGAGGAGCTATTTCCACTCGATACAGCCGCTAAAACAGTTCCCGGAGGTAAGTCAGTAGCTTGCTCAACTCCGGAAGCGCTTGCTTGGGATGAAAGCCTTCAGGGTATCATTGACCCATCGGGTCGTGCAGTACAATCGGTTCACGATAGCGCCTATTGATCCACTGAGACTCACAATGTGAATCTTCTGATTTATGACCAATGCCGTGAACCGCAGTTCACGGCTTTTTTGATCATACCTCGACCCAGCCGAAGATTCGATCAAACCGATGCCACAATGATAATCAGCTTTAAAATGTAATTATTCTGACCAAACAGCATATTCGTTGCCACTTGGATCTTTAAAATGAAAACGTCTTCCACCTGGAAATGAAAATATAGCTTTAGACACCTCTCCACCAGCACCTTCGACTCTTGCCATAGAAGTTTCGAGCTGAGAAGAGTACAACACCACTAATGGCATTCCCTTAGCTAAATCAAAAAACTGATCAGATAAGAAGAAGCCGCCAGCGATACCTGCATTTTTGAAACAGGTATATTCAGAACCATAATCAATAAATTCCCAGCCAAATACCTGAGCAAAAAACTGTTGAGTGGCAACAATATCAGCCACAGGCATCTCTATGTAATTAATTGTATTATTGGTATTCATCCTAATATCCTGATTTGAGTGCAGAAGTGGTCAATTTAGCAAACTCTCTTAATGATTGTCTACAGGCAAAATAAAGGGAAGCTAATTAGCTCCCCTTTATTATTTAAGATTGAATTTTGATAACTAGGCCTGCACAATAGCAGCGATCAAGCCTATAATCCCACCAAAAACACCGCCCCAAACCACTAGCCAGCCTAAGTGCTCTCTGATCATCTCTTGAATGATTTCCTTCACCAGCTCAGGGGTCAATTCGTTGAGTCTCTGACTGACTATCTCGTTGATTTTATTTTTCATGTCTGCCAAAACATCGGGGTGTTCTAGTTCACTCTTAATCAAAGTATAAAACTCCTCACTCTGAGTTATCTTGACTAAGGAGGCCTTCATTTTCTCGATAAATGGCTCTTTCAATGGAGTAATTGCTTCAGTACCACCAACCATGGCCAACATACCACCAAAAGATGACTGCTCAATTGTGGTCACCAGGGCATCGAATGCTGGTGTCATATCAACTTGCTCAATAACGGGTTGCAAATTAAGGTGGGATTCATTACCACCTTGATCCGACAGGAAACGATCGATATTTTCATCGGTAAAAAACTGCTTCATCATCAGATGTGAGATGCCAATTTTAAATTCTTCGAAACGAGACGGGATGACGCCAGAGCCATACAAGCCCGGGACTTTTTCAAATAACATATAGACGGCCAGCCAATTAGTCAGTGCACCAGAGAGAGCGAATAATCCAATACTCAAGACGATAGCCGATGAAAAATAAAAACCTAATGCCAGCAAGAGGGCTGCGATTAGATTTGTGATCACACTCTTATTCAATCTGTTGCTCCTAAAGTTAAACTGCTACAAAACTCCTTATATTATCATAGCCAGCTAAGTTTACAGTATTTATGGCAGCACATAGTTTTCGACAAGCAGCTCTATCCGTTCCACCTCAAATAAACCCGATGAGTCTAATGCTTGGTAATTCTCAACTGGATCTATTTTTGCTAGGATTAGCCACTACAGGAGAACTCATGCAAATATTCACTTACAGCCCCCCTTCAATCCCTTGGTTAGATATACGTTATCGAGACCGAGATATTATCGTCATCAATAAACCAGCAGATCTCCTCTCAAACCCAGGTCGGGCAGAAAATACCTACGATTGTGCGCTTACCCGTTTACTTCATAGATACCCCGAAACCATACTGGTGCACCGTCTCGACTGTGCAACTTCAGGTATTATGGTGTTTGCGTTGAACAAGAAAGCGGAGTCTAATATTAAGACTCAATTTCAGAATAGGATGAGTACAAAAATTTACATTGCCGAAGTTTGCGGACAGGTAGATCAAGATCAAGGTGTAATAGAACTGGCAATGAAAGCCAATAAAACCCTGCCTCCACTGCAAAAAATAGCCGAAAACGGTAAAGCATGCAAAACCTTTTACAAAGTGCTAGAGCGCAGAAATAGCACGACATTAGTCGAATTAAAGCCGGTAACAGGAAGAACTCATCAACTCAGATTACATATGCTGGCTTTAGGTCATCCCATCTTAGGTGATGAATTTTATGGTGATCCAGATGTGATCGCGGCCTCTAATCGACTCCGATTACATGCAATGTCATTAAGTATTAGCCATCCATTTTCGGGTAAAAAAATAACGTTCAAGAGTTTTCACCCATTTCAATAGGACTATTCAGAAAGAGCCTGTTACAGATTCCGTGTAACTACACAGCTTACTTTAGGACGTTTAAAAATAGCTACAGCTGATGCATCCGTAGTGAAATGCCTCAAATTACATACAAAGTTTACTAACTCCCAGCCATCACTCTCTAAACGGGTAAGTTCTACTTCATACCCTTAGAATCAAGTGGCTCTTCGACGTTTCATATGGATTTAAAGCGATTGATTTTGCTAGCCTTATGCAAACAATCATTCACTTGATTAGACCCTGTACTTGAAGCCGAAGGTGATGCTGCATATGCCGAGACTTCACCTAAGACTTGAACAAAGGCTGCATTCTTAAACTCAGCGCAGGCGAATATTCTGACCCCC
>JBAHZX010000089.1:0-12202 GCA_037132815.1 Shewanella sp. | reverse complement strand
CCACACAAAAAACAAGTATTACTATGAGGTCAAGTATGCAGCGAATATCTTCTGTTTCTCTCGCCATTATTGCAACATTCAGCACCACGGCCATGGCTCAAGAACCTATCCAGATAATTGAACCCGCAATAATCACCGCCCCAGAAAAGGTCGAATTAGGTAAAATGCTTTTTTTCGAACCAAGACTCTCTAAATCAGGCTTCATCTCATGTAACTCATGTCACAACCTGTCATTGGGTGGCGTCGATGCGCTGCCTACATCTATAGGTCACAACTGGCAACAGGGCCCCATAAATTCACCCACTGTGCTCAATGCCGAATACGGTTTAGCTCAGTTCTGGGATGGGCGAGCCAAAGATCTGAAAGAACAAGCTGGCGGGCCAATCGCTAACCCAGGTGAAATGGGCTATAGCCATGAACTTGCAGTATCTACGGTAAATTCTATGCCTGCTTATCAGGTAAGGTTTACTGAAATATATGGTAAGGACTCAGTTAATATTGACAACATTACCGATGCGATTGCTGAATTTGAAAAAACGTTAGTGACACCCAATAGCCCATTCGATCTATATCTTAAAGGCGACAAATCAGCAATCAGTGCAGAAGCAAAATCTGGTTATCAACTGTTTAAAGATAAAGGTTGTATTACCTGTCATAATGGCCCTGCTGTTGGTGGTACCATGTACATGAAGATGGGCTTGCTCAAGCCTTTCCATACAGACAACCCTGCAGAAGGCCGCATTGCGGTAACCGGTAACGCAGCCGATAAATTCGTATTTAAGGTACCATCACTCAGAAATATCGAGCTTACCTACCCCTACTTCCACGATGGATCCACATGGACACTGGAGGAAGCGGTGAATACCATGAAAGACATCCAGTTGGGGCAAGAGTTAACCGAGGTAGAAGTCCAAGAAGTGGTGACTTTCCTTAAATCTCTAACCGGTGAGCAGCCACAGATAATTTTACCTATTTTACCACCATCGAATGCTAATACACCAAGACCAGTACCATTTGGTGACTAGAATAATACTAACGGTTAACGCTATAACAGTGCGCTCTTAACCAAGCAGATGTGAACAAAAGATAAGCTTAACAGTACGATGCAATAACAATATCGGCTGTTAAGCTTACTTGCTTTATCCTTCGACTCTTGACTACGGGTCACAAAAACTAGAACTCGACACAATCAAACTCTTCCATGATGAGTTCAGTAAACAGATGTCCCGCCTTACCCAATGGACGCTCCATGGTCGATACCAATTTAGGTGTAAAACTATGACGGCTACCTCCACTGAAATTCACCTCCACTAATTTCCCATGCTTAACTTCATCATGAATGAGAAAATCTGGCATCCAACCAAACCCTAGTCCCATCTCTAAGGCATTTTTTTTCATGATGAAACCTGACAGATAAAACACCTTATCACCGCCGAATTGAAGTTCATCCAGATAGTTTATTTTGGGAGAAGAGTCCTCAATAGTGAGCTCAACATGCCTTTGCAATTCAAATAATGAAATGTTCTCTTCCACGGCCAAGGGATGACTGGCCGCCACAACGAGTGTACTAGTAATATTGGGTAGAGACTGTGGTCGATAATTAGGGCCATTACGATAGTCTTTTACTAGCATTAAATCGGCATTATCCCGCTCAAACCTGTGTTGTACTCCCCCCAAGAATTCCATGTTTAACTGTATTTTTGTCGGGATCTGATGAGCGGCCATGCGCTTTAGTGCCTTCATGATCGGTTTCATCGGCAAGGCACCATCGATAACAAGTTCCAACTTAGGTTCCCAGCCCTCACTGAACCTGCTTGCTAAATGTTCAATATTTGCAAGGTATTGCAGTAGTCTTCGGCCCTCGGCAAGTATAACTTTGCCTTGCGGAGTTAATTGGGCTCGGTATTGATCCCGACAAAAAAGATTTACACCTAAGTGTTGCTCTAGCTTTTTGACCTGATAACTAACGGCAGATTGAGCTTTGTGCAAACGCTCAGCAGCCTTAGCAAAACTGCCTTCTTCAACCAAAACTTCTAACACTTTAAATGCATCAATATCTATACGCATACACGCCTCATCAGTGTAAACCTGAACATACCATCTAATTTATTGATGGTGATACATCAAATATTATTCTTTTTTTTGTTCGTTTTAGCAATTAAATTGGAACTAATTTCTCAATTTAAGTAAAAACGATGCCTCTCTAGAACAGAAAGACATCACTTCGCCAAACATATAAAGCACATATAAAAGTGTATGAAAAATAGAACAAGGATATAACAATGGCAAGCGAACAAAATCCACTAGGGTTATTGGGTATAGAATTCACTGAATTTTCCACCCCAGATCTTGAATTCATGCATAAAGTATTTATCGATTTTGGTTTTTCAAAACTGAAAAAGAGTAAAACTAAAGACATCAGTTACTACAAACAAAATGGCATTAATTTCCTACTTAATAATGAACGAAGTGGTTTCTCAGCCGAGTTTGCTAAGAGTCACGGTCCTGCTATCTGTTCTATGGGCTGGCGCGTGGAAGATGCACAGTTTGCCTTCGAAACTGCGATAGCGCGTGGGGCAAAACCTGCCACTGACGCTAATAAGGATCATCCTTATCCAGCTATTTTTGGCATCGGCGACAGCTTAATTTACTTTATCGATATATTTGGTGAAGAAAATAATATCTACCAAGATGATTTCGTCGATCTTGAACAGCAAGTCATCACTCAGGAAAAAGGCTTTATCGAAATCGATCATCTCACCAACAATGTCTACCAAGGCACCATGGCGTTCTGGTCTGACTTTTACAAAAATATCTTCGGTTTCACTGAAGTGCGCTATTTCGATATTCAAGGAGCTAAAACCGCCTTAATCTCTTACGCCCTGCGCTCACCGGATGGAAGCTTCTGTATTCCCATCAACGAAGGTAAAGGCAGCGAGAAGAATCAGATCGATGAATATCTAAAAGAGTATGATGGCCCAGGTGTACAGCATCTGGCATTCAGGAGTCGTGATATCGTCGCCTCTCTCGATGCGATGGAAGGTTCATCAATTCAGACATTAGACATTATCCCTGAATATTACGACACCATCTTCGACAAGATGCCTCAGGTCACCGAAGACAGAGAGCGCATCAAGCATCATCAAATATTAATCGACGGCGATGATGATGGATATCTGTTGCAGATTTTCACTAAAAATCTATTTGGCCCAATTTTCATTGAGATCATTCAGCGCAAGAATAATCAGGGTTTCGGAGAAGGTAATTTTACTGCCCTGTTTGAGTCAATAGAGCGTGATCAACAACGTCGTGGCGTACTCTAATCTGCAATCTCCGTTTATTAAATGGGGGACTAATTAGATTGGCAGAGATAAAACCAGCTTTAATGGCTGGTTTTTGTATTCAGTAAGCCCATTATTCTCTAGACTGAGCCTGATTATAACAAAAACAAAGAATCTTATAACCAGATGCCAGATATCGCCCTACTTACTGTTTTTTTACCTACCTTCTTTTTCGTATCAATCACCCCTGGCATGTGTATGACACTCGCCATGACCTTGGGCATGAGTATTGGTGTACGTCGAACCCTATGGATGATGGGTGGGGAGTTGATTGGTGTCACTATTGTAGCGATTGCTGCAGTCATGGGGGTTGCAAGCATTATGCTTAACTACCCTCAAGTTTTCTCAATTATCAAATATGCCGGCGGGGCTTACCTCGCGTTTATTGGTATCCAGATGTGGTTATCTAAAGGCAAGATGACCCTGACTAATAAACCTCAAGCGCAAGTGAGCCGCACCACGCTATTCAGTCAAGGCCTGATGACTGCAATTTCAAATCCCAAGGGGTGGGCTTTTATGGTATCTCTGTTACCCCCCTTCATTAACGAAGACAAGACGCTGGCACCGCAGCTTTTTTGGCTATTATCTATCATCTTAGTTTCTGAAACCCTTGCTATGCTAGCCTATGCTTCCGGCGGCAAGAGCTTAAGCGTATTTTTATCTAAAGGAAATAATATTAAACTGATGAATCGTATTGCTGGTTCGTTGATGATTGGCGTTGGTTTCTGGTTAGCATTAGGTTAGGTTAAACATCAATAAAAATAAGCCTAAGTTGTAAAAGATAACTCTAAAACATCTAATTTATTGTTTTTTTAAATGGCAGTGACTTAGCAGATTCAAATATATAACGCTTATTTTGTTCAATTTCTTGCAGAGTAAAATCCTCGATAGCATCCCTGAACGCTGGGTGTGCAATTTCATGGTTTGAATAGGTCTCGACAGGCTCAAACCCTCTTGCAATTTTATGCTCTCCCTGAGCACCTGCATCGAAGGTCTGCAAACCTTGCTTGATGCAGTACTCAATTCCTTGGTAATAACATGCCTCAAAATGTAATCCATCTATTGGTTCCAAACAGCCCCAATATCGACCATAGAGATGAGTATCACTATTAAAATAAAGTGCCGCTGCCACGATACAGGAATCGCCAAGTTCCTCTTCTGAATTAATATGTTCCTGCAAGCACTCTGGTGCAGATAATTGCGGCAATGGCTTCTCGACAACAAGTAATAGCACTTGCTGCGGCATTGTTTTTCCAATGAGCCTAAAAAAATCTAAATTAAGATAGCCATAATGGCCAGAGCGTTTAGCATAGGTTAGCTGATAACAGTAATAGAAAGATTGCCACTGAGCGTCTGTCACCTCGGCACCAGTAATAAACCTATATGAAAAACCTTTGCTTTTTGCCTTGTTTCTCTCTTTGATGATATTTTTGCGTTTACGTGAACTCATCGCACACAAAAAATCATCAAACACTCGGTAACCTCGATTATGCCAATGAAACTGAGTGCCCGTGCGTTTAAGAGGCTTTGGCTCTAAATTAAAAGTAGAGTCTGGTTCTAACTTAGGTTGAGACTGAGAAATAAGCCTATGTTGCGCCTCTGGCATAAACAGACAATGCCAGCTGGAATAGCTTCCGTGCCTCATCTTATGACTTAGGGTTTGAATTATCAAAGAAATAATAAGTTGAGACTCTAACTCACTTAATTGCTTATCTATACCTAACCTGTTGCCCGTAACAGGCGTAAAAGGAATCGCACTCAATAGCTTAGGGTAATAGTTAATGTTATTCCTTTCATAGGCCTTGGCCCAGGCCCAATCGAACACGTACTCGCCATAGGAATGACTCTTGCTGTACAGGGGCATCACAGCAATTCGCTTGCCATGGCTCAACACAGATAAATGCATTGGGCTCCAGCCAGATTTTTGGCACACACAGCCACTGTCTTCCAATGCCAAAAGATAGGCATGACAAATAAAGGGGTTAACGCCCTTACCACGCTTCTTAACGTCTCCCTGCATCAATGCATTCCATTCATCAGCAGGAATAGTGGAGATTGACTCCGAGAATTCAAATTTCAAGTCTGATCCTAACAAGTACTTCTCCTACTTTTTTTGTCTTGCTATATTGTATGATTAACGTCACATTGCTGAAATAACTATAACTTTCTAATATAAAAAAAGGATCTCAATGCGCTCGCTAACACGATTATTCGTCGCCATATCTGTAGCCGTGCCTTTACTCGGCTTACACTCGGTATTTAATGTCGCCCCCGTACAAGCCGCAGAATCTTCAATATACAGCCACATGGCAACTACGCAACCCGTTTGGGCTAAGCATGGCATGGTATCGAGTCAAGAGACATTAGCGACTCGAGTCGGCGTCAATATTTTAAAGCAAGGTGGTAATGCCATCGATGCTGCCGTGGGGGTTGGCTTTGCATTGGCCGTGACCTTACCTCGTGCTGGAAATATAGGCGGTGGTGGCTTTATGTTGGTTCATCTCGCCGAACCAAACAAGACTATTGCTATCGATTACCGTGAAATGGCGCCATCAAAAGCCCATAGAAACATGTACCTCAATGAGCAAGGTGATGCTGTTGCAAATCTGAGCCGCGAACATGGCCTCGCTGTGGGCGTACCAGGAACTGTGATGGGCATGGAACTGGCCCTCGAGAAATACGGCACCATGACCATGACACAAGTCATGGCTCCAGCCATCAAAATGGCTGCTGCAGGCATTACCATCACACCAGATTTATCAAGCTCTTTAATTGGACTAAAAAGGCGGATCGCCCAATGGCCAAGCTCTGCCGAGGTATTTTATAAACAAGACGGCAGCAATTACCAGGCTGGTGAAATACTCAAGCAACCTGAACTGGCCCACTCTTTATCTTTAATTGCTAAGCAAGGCAGTAAGGGGTTCTACCAAGGAGAAACAGCTCAAAAACTAGTTGCAGCAGTTCAGGCCGCTGGGGGGATCATGACATTGGGTGATCTAAAGCAATATACTGCTGTCGAGCGTAAACCTGTAACTGGGGATTATCGAGGCTATAAAGTGGTGTCTATGCCTCCTCCCTCATCTGGTGGCGTCCATATCGTCGAAATGCTCAACATATTAGAGACTTTTCCAATCGGCAAGTTAGGTCATAACACTGCATCAACTCTTCACCTGATGATAGAAGCCATGAAGCATGCGTATGCCGATCGCAGTGAATATCTTGGTGATCCTGATTTCTACAATGTCCCAGTGCAAGCCTTGACCAGTAAAGGTTATGCCAAGAAATTATCCAGTCAAATTACTCTCAATAAAGCCACACCGAGCAGCGAAATTAAACCCGGTAAACTTATCCCCTATGAAAGTGCTCAGACCACCCACTACTCTGTGGTCGATAAATGGGGCAACGCGGTATCCAATACCTACACACTTAACTTCAGCTATGGCTCAGGATTAGTAGCTAAAGGCACGGGTATCTTACTCAACAATGAGATGGATGATTTTTCCGCAAAACCTGGTACTCCTAATGGTTATGGTCTAATGGGTGGCGAAGCAAACTCCGTCGAAAGCAATAAGCGACCACTTAGCTCCATGAGCCCAACCATAGTGATGAAAGATGGTAAACCATTTATCATCACCGGCAGCCCTGGTGGTTCACGCATCATCACAACTACACTGCAGATCATTATGAATGTCATCGACCATGATCTTAATATCGCCGAAGCCACAGCAGCAGCACGCATACATCATCAGTGGTTGCCCGATGTACTACGTGTTGAACAAAGCTTAAACAACGACACTATTGAACTGCTCGAAGCTAAGGGCCATAGCGTCAGTGTAGGCAACGCCATCGGTTCTACTCAATCAATCATGATCACAGAGCAAGGCATATTTGGTTCATCCGATCCACGCCGCGCTGGAGCGCTGACCTTAGGGTATTAATCTCAGAGAAAATGAACTCATCTCTTATTAACCTGATGATTTATACTCTTTCTACTTCAAGATACATGATTTCATGGGGATCTAAAAATTCATCAATAATGAATAAAAACAAAACGTTTAAAACATTTGTTACAAACAAAATATTATTTTTATAGCTTTAACACCTTTAATTATGATACTTAAATTATTAACGCCAGTTTAAAACTTTTGACATGTAAATTCTCACGGTGATTTGTGTCTAACTTAAGCTGTCCACTTTTACCCTCTGCGGGTTTAATAAAAATATTTCAACTCAAGCAAATAATAAAAAACGGGGATATAAATATGAAGGGATTAACCCTCAAACCACTGGTAACCGCTATGGCACTCACCCTTACATTAGGAGCCTGTAGTTCATCAACAACAGCAAGCACTGAAAGTGATGGCTCCAACATAGCTCCTAACGTCGAAGCACAGCAGATCATCGCAAACAATGCAGGTAACCCTTTCTTCAAACCTTACGATACTTACCTTGGTATTCCTGATTTTGATAAAATTAAACCTGAACATTACCTACCAGCATTCAAGGCCGGCATTGCTCAGAACAAAGCAGAAATACAGGCCATCATAGATAATCCAAAAGCAGCTAGTTTCGCTAATACTATAGAAGCAATGGAGTTTTCTGGCGATCTAACCTCAAAAGTATCTAGCGTATTTTATAACCTAACCAGTGCCGACACTAACAGTGCACTACAAAAGCTCTCAAAAGAAATCTCGCCTATGCTCTCATCGGCAAGCGATGATATTTTACTCAATGACGAGTTGTTCCAGAAAGTAAAATCGGTTTATGATTCACGTGACAGTCTGAACCTAAATACGGCTCAATCGAAGCTACTCGATGACACTTATAAGTCTTTCACTCGTGGCGGCGCGAACCTAAACGAAGCAGACAAGACCAAGCTTCGTGGTCTTAATGATCAGCTTGGCAAGCTTAGCTTAGAATTTGGTGACAACCTACTGGCCGAAACAAATGCATTTGAACTTGTTATCGATAACCAGCTCGATCTTGCAGGGCTACCACAAGATGTGATCAACACCGCTGCTGAAACGGCAACAAAACGTGACCATAAAGGCAAGTGGGTGTTTACCACTTCCCGCCCATCTATCACACCGTTTTTAACCTACGCTGATAATCGTGAACTACGCGAGAAAATCTACAAGGGTTATATTATGCGTGGTAATAACAACAACGCTAATGATAACAAACAGATTTTAGCTAAAATGGCTGCCCTACGTGCAGAACGTGCGCAGCTAATGGGTTACAAAACCCATGCTCATTTCGTACTGGAAAATCGTACCGCTAAGACCCCAGAAAATGTCTATAAGTTACTTAACAAGGTTTGGCCAGCAGCTCTTGCTCAGGCAGAAGCTGAAGTCGATGTTATGCAAGAACTTATCGATAGTGAAGGCGGAAAATTTAAACTTGCAGGTTGGGATTGGTGGTACTACTCAGACAAGATCCGCATTGCTAAATACAGCTTCAACGAGCAGCAGACTCGCCCTTATTTCTCTCTAGAAAATACCCTAAAAGGGGTATTCTACACGGCAAACCGTTTATATGGTATCACAGTCAAAGAACGTACTGATCTACCTAAATACAACGATGAAGTTCGTACTTGGGAGGTCTATGATAAAGACGGTTCTCTCATGGCCATTTTCATGGGTGACTACTACGTACGCGACAGCAAACGTGGCGGTGCATGGATGAACTCATACCGTCAACAGTATAGAATGAATGGCGTCGACTCTAAACCTATCATAGTAAACGTACTTAACTACCCTCGCCCAGCAGCAGGTGAACCCTCTTTATTAACTTTTGATGAAGCCAGCACTCTATTCCATGAATTTGGTCACGCCCTTCATGGCATGCTATCTGATGTAGAGTATCGCTCTCAAGCGGGTACATCAGTTCCACGTGATTACGTCGAGTTCCCATCCCAAGTGATGGAAAACTGGATGACTCAACCTGAAGTATTGGCTCAGTTCGCTAAACATTACAAGACAGGTGAAGTGATCCCACAAGAACTAGTAAAGAAAATCCGAGCTGCTAGCAAATTCAACCAAGGTTTTGCAACCGTTGAATACATGGCGGCAACTAAGCTGGATCTGGATTGGCACACCGTTACCGATTTTACTCCGAAAGATGCGGTTAAGTTCGAAGCTGAGTCACTCAACAAGATGGGGCTTATCAATGAAATAGCACCTCGTTACCGCAGTACTTACTTCTCTCATATTTTTTCGGGAGGATATTCTGCAGGTTATTACAGTTACCTTTGGTCTGATATCTTAGGTGCCGATGCATTTGAAGCCTTCAAAGAGAACGGCATCTTCGACCAAACAACAGCTGAAGCCTTCAGAAACAATATATTGTCTCAAGGGGGCAGTAACGATCCTATGTTATTGTACAAGCAGTTCCGCGGAAAAGAAGCGGGTATAGAACCACTACTTCGCAGCCGTGGTCTACTCGAAAAATAATACAATCATAAACAAAAGGTTGTATTTAATATTAAGCGTCCAGTTGGGGGCGCTTAATGCATTTGGAAACGACACCAAAGCCTTTACACTTACAACCATCTAACATGCAACACCAACAACTAAAGATCACTTGTATCATCATTTAGATACACCAATATTTCAATAACAAGCAAATAATACCTAGATTTCATAAAAACACTCACATCATACACAACATCACATTTTTGAAACTTTCCCTATCTATAATTCATCTAAGCTTTCAGTGATATCGCAAAAAATATCATGTCAGTGACATAGGACAAGATTTCATTTAATGAATCTGTCTCGGAGATTAAAAAAGAGAATGAAAGATATGTTTATTAAAAAAGCTTTAGCAGTGATTATCGCATCGACACTCGGCTTAGCCGCGTGTAATAATTCAGGTGATAGCTCGATCACTGGCGCACAGGTTGATCTTCGCATTCTAGAAACAAGCGATCTTCACACCAATATTATGGATTTTAATTACTATAGTGGTCAGGAAGATCAAACCATAGGACTTGCACGTACAGCCACGCTTATCGCAGCGGCTGGGAGTGAGAGAAAAAACGTCGTACTCGTCGATAACGGTGACCTATTACAAGGAAGTCCTATGGGTGATTATGTGGCCGACCAATTTAACAAGGAGCTTGGCGTTGCCGCTGGTGAAATACATCCTGCCTATAAGGCGATGAATAAGCTTGATTACGCCGTAGGTAATATTGGTAACCATGAATTTAACTACGGCCTCGACTTCTTAGAGCAAGCCATCTCAGGTGCCAACTTCCCCTACATTAATGCCAACATATATTGTGATGCATCTGATTGCTGGAACGAACTGCAACGCGGCGATAACTTGTTTACACCATATATTATTCAACAAAAAACTGTTGTCGATACCCATGGTAACAAACACACCATAAAAATAGGTTACATTGGTTTTGTGCCGCCACAAGTTTTACTGTGGGATAAGCAAAACCTTGAAGGAAAAGTCAGAGCCGATGACATCATCGAAACCGCAGAAAAATTTGTGCCGCTGATGAAAGCTGAAGGCGCTGATGTGATCATCGCAATTCCACACTCTGGCATTGGTTCACCTGAAAATCCAGGCGAAATAAAAGCAGAAAATGCCACCTATGCACTAAGCTTAGTTGACGGTATTGATGCCATCATGTTCGGCCATAGTCATTCTGTCTTCCCTAGCACAAACTACGATGGGATCAAAAATATTGATATAGGAAAAGGTACCATCAATGGTGTTGCCGCCGTGATGCCTGGGCGTTGGGGGGATAACCTCGGCGTTATTGATCTAACACTTGAACTTAACAATGGAGAATGGTCTGTAATCGCCTCTCAATCTGAGGCCAGACCGATCGCATGGACTGATGAAACGGGTAACAGTCTCTATGTAGAAGTCGATCAATCTATCCGTGATGCGGTTGAACAGGAACACTTAGGCACACTGAATTTTGTTGACCAATCTATAGGTATTGGCTCGGCAAACATGTTCAGCTTCTTAACCTTAGTACAAGATGATCCTACCGTTCAGATTGTCTCTGATGCACAGCTCGATAAGGTTAAGCAACAGATAGCTAGCATCCCTTCTTTAAAGGACCTTCCTGTACTTTCCGCAGCCGCGCCATTTAAAGCTGGTGGACGTCATGAAGTATCGAGTGATGCAGATCAATATGTGCAAGTCGATAAAGGGGAGCTGACTTACAAGAACGCCGCCGATCTGTACCTCTATCCAAATACCCTCGTTGCGGTAAAAATTACTGGCGCCGAACTTAAAGACTGGCTCGAATGCAGCGCTAATCAATTCAATCAGATTGACATTAATTCAACAGAGCCACAAAGCCTAATCAACTGGGATACCCACAGAACTTATAACTTTGATGTTATTGATGGGGTAACCTATCAAATTGATGTCACCCAGCCCTCTAAATTTGATAACAACTGTGCAGTTATCACAGGGCATGAAACGGCGGCGCGCATCATAGACCTTAGCTTTGAAGATGAGCAAGGTATTCATACTGGTGAAGAGTTGGCCGTAATGGAGTTTATAGTAGCGACCAATAACTACCGTGCATTTGGAGGTACATTCGCTGGAACAGGTTCTGATCACGTTGTCCTTGAGCTTCCAGATGAAAACCGTAATGTACTCGCTCAGTATATTACGACTCAGACTGAAGCCCTAGGCCAGGTCAATACTGAAGCCGATCACAACTGGAGCATTAAGACCATTGATACTACGACAGCTTTAGATATTCGGTTCGAGACTCAAAACACGGATAAAGCCGCAAATTTTATCAATGTAACTAAACAGCGTGCTATGACAAAAGTGACTGTAGATGAGCTAGGGTTTGCTGTCTATCAAATTGATTTAACATC
>JBAHZX010000082.1:0-12417 GCA_037132815.1 Shewanella sp. | reverse complement strand
TTTTGCCAGTCATGCGGTTCATCCTTACCTGGCATTAATGATGAATCTCGAATGTATGTTCCTGCTGGACTGCTCACAGAAGGTGGCGAAAATCTTAAAGTAGCTCATCATATATGGGTTGATTCAAAGGCTATTTGGGATGTGATAAGTGATCACGGTAAGCAACATCCCAAATCTTTCCAAGATTTAGGTTACGACTGTGTTAAATGAGACGAATGTCACACTCAGTGTTAGCTAGGCTAATAGAGCCTCGCTTAACTCTATGGCCTAAATTGATAAGTGTTTGGTTTAACCGCTATCATTAAACAAGGTTACCTTGGAGAAGAGCAGATGAAGTCCGCCGAAGATCAGTTGTCGACCTATAAGAGTGTCCACTTAAATCCGAAGAATATCAGAACCCACTTCGTTGGGATCCCCTTGATTATTTGGTCAATATTTTTACTACTAAACCTGATCCCAATTAATTTTTTCGTGTGGGATGATCCTGCTATTGGTATCAATGTGGCATCAACCTTTGCAATTGGTGTGCTTATTTATTATTTCACGTTGCACGCCCGTTTGGCTATTGGCTTAACCCTGTTTATTCTGCCTGTGTTTTATACCTCTCATTGGGTTACCGAAGTACAAGGCGCAGTTTGGATTGCTATAGCTGTGTTTGTTGTTGGTTGGGTGTTCCAGCTTATCGGTCATAAATACGAGAAGGCAAAGCCTGCTTTTGTCGATGATTTTAACCAGCTATTGATAGGGCCATTTTTTTTGATGGCTGAACTCTACTTTATGCTCGGGTGGGAGAAAAAGTTGGATAAGCAGATAACCCCAATGGCGGTAGAAAAGCGTCGCACCCTAGAGACACTGCGCCGAGAGGCGAAATCCTAGACGAACTCCATAGGCTGTGACTATGTATGTCATCTGCAATTCAGTTATCGCTATATGTGTATTTTAGAGCTTATTCAAAAGATCGTTATTACAACCCTTTGAGATTATACCAATCTAGGTTTTGAAATTATTAAGTTAATATTAGTTCTTTAACAACTCTAGCGCCAAAGTAGGCCAATGACAACATAACGGCTCCCGTGAGGGTATAAAGTACGGCGGTTCTTATTTTACAGCCGACCCAATATTGTTGAGCCAACATAGAAATATAAGTAAACCAAGCCATGATAGACAGCACCGCTTTGTGGCCTTTGCCATCTTGAAACATGTCATCGAGAAAGATAAAGCCGGTGGCGAGAGAGAGGCTCAATAAAATAACGCCAACAATTACCAGATGATAAAGCTGTTTTTCAACGGTCATCAGAGGTGGCATTACTGGGCTCATCATCAATTTCTTACTCTTTAATTTATGTTGAATTATCGCAAGTTGAATGGCGTAAAGGGCAGCGATCATTAAGGCGCTATAGGCCATTAATGACAGTACAACATGGACGAGTATATCGGGGTAAATTTCAAAGTGGGTGATGTATTGCGGTGGTACCAGCCAGAGAAGTGCCACCGAGATGATGGAACAGACATAGACCACTGGCACGACGACGATCATCTTGAGTCTAAATAATAAGACGGTGAAGCTGAAGGCGATGATCCAATTCACCATAGAGATGACATTAGTCAGACTGAAGTTTTGTCCATCGGTTGTCAAGATAGCCTGAGATAACGCTGCGGCATGAAGCACGACTCCAATAGCAGCAAAACCCGCGACAAGACGGCGATTAGGCCCATCGACATGAAACAGGCGATTGGCCACCAACACTAAGGCTATGGAGTAAAAGAACATGGCTGAAGCTGAAAATAAAACCATTAAGTAATAACCTATCGTTTGGTTTGCTTTTAATAGCTTAACTCACCGTAAAGACCTAGGGTGATCAGCAAGCAAAGTTTTCATTCTAATCTTACTCCTAGAGTAACACGAGCTAAGGTGAGTTGTGCAGTAGATAAAGGTACAAAAATTAGGGCTTTCTGGGCTTGAGACTCAATTTTTAAAATAAAGTCTCAATTTCAAGGCATAATTAGTGTGAGTGACCTTGCACCTTAGCAGTAGCATATTAGCTGGGCATCGCTATAATACTGCTTATTAATATAAATTTTAAATGGTAAGAACACGATAATGTTTGAGAACCTAACGGATAGATTGTCACGCACGTTGAAAAATATCAGCGGTCGTGGTCGCTTAACAGAAGATAATGTTAAGGATACTCTACGAGAAGTGCGCATGGCACTGCTTGAAGCCGATGTAGCCTTGCCTGTTGTACGTGCCTTCGTCAACAGAGTTAAAGAGCGTGCCGTTGGTCAGGAGGTTTCTAAGAGTCTGAGTCCGGGTCAAGCATTCATTAAGATTGTCCAGAGCGAACTTGAAAACGCCATGGGCGAGGCCAACGAAGGCTTAGATCTTTCGGCGCAGCCGCCAGCAGTGATCATGATGGCGGGTCTTCAAGGAGCAGGTAAAACGACCAGCGTTGCAAAACTGGGTAAATTCCTTCGCGAGCGAGAGAAAAAATCTGTACTGGTTGTGAGTGCCGATGTATATCGTCCAGCGGCGATTAAACAGTTAGAGACTTTGGCTATCGAAGTCGATGTTCAGTTCTTTCCATCGGATGTCAGTCAGAAGCCTATCGATATCGTTAATGCGGCGCTGGCTCATGCCAAGCTTAAGTTTATCGATGTGGTGATTGTCGATACTGCGGGTCGTCTGCATATCGATGAGAGCATGATGGATGAGATTAAGGCGCTGCATGCAGCGGTAAATCCTGTTGAGACTCTGTTTGTTGTCGATGCCATGACGGGCCAGGACGCGGCTAACACGGCTAAAGCCTTCAATGAAGCACTGCCATTGACCGGGGTTGTTCTGACTAAAGTTGACGGTGATGCTCGCGGTGGTGCGGCTCTGTCTATTCGTCATATTACCGGCAAGCCAATTAAGTTCTTAGGTGTCGGTGAGAAAACTGACGCCTTGGAGGCATTCCATCCGGATCGTGTCGCTTCACGTATCTTAGGTATGGGAGATGTGCTGTCACTGATCGAAGAAGTTGAGCGCGGCGTCGATAAAGAAAAAGCGATGAAGCTCGCTGCTAAAGTTAAAAAAGGCGGTAGCTTCGATCTCGAAGATTTCCGTGAGCAGTTGCAGCAGATGAAAAATATGGGTGGTATGATGGGCATGATTGAGAAACTGCCAGGTGTGGGACAACTCCCCCCTGAAGCACTTGCTCAGGTGCAGAGTGGTAAGATGACTAACCAAATGGAAGCCATCATCAACTCTATGACAGCGGGTGAGCGTAAGCGTCCCGATATCATTAAAGGGTCACGTAAGCGTAGAATTGCCTTGGGCTCTGGTACACAGATACAAGATGTTAACCGTTTGCTTAAACAGTTCACTCAGATGCAAAAGATGATGAAGAAGATGTCTGCTAAAGGCGGTATGAAGAAAATGATGCGTGGTATGAGTGGCATGCTACCACCAGGAATGAAGATGCCGGGTCGTTAAAGACCCCTCAGTTTAATCAGAATTACTATATTTGGTTGCATTCGTCGGCAAGTAAGGTAAAATCGTCCAGCTTTCTATCTGGGACTTTTCGCGAACACGGGGTTCCAGTTTTTATTTTTGCTTCTTGAGAAGCAAATCATTAGAGGATAAAAGACGCATGGTTACCATTCGTTTAGCTCGAGGCGGCGCAAAAAAGCGTCCATTTTATAACATCGTAGTTGCTGATAGCCGTAAGGCTCGTGACGGTCGTTTCATCGAACGTGTTGGTTTCTTCAACCCAATGGCTCGTGGCCAGGAAGAAACTTTACGTTTAGACCTAGATCGCGTTGAGCACTGGGTTGCAACTGGTGCTACTACATCTGATCGTGTAGCTAAGTTGATCAAAGACGCACGTAAAACTGCTGCTTAATAGCGTTAAGGTATAGATTGATGAGTCGTAAACAAGAACCTGTCGTACTGGGGAAATTGGGATCCAGTCATGGCATTAAAGGTTGGTTGAAAATCACGACCTATACCGATTCTGTTGAAGGTATTTTTGACTATTCTCCTTGGTTGATTAAAGAGCAAGGTGAATGGCGCGAGGTTAAGGTGCTGCAGTGGCGCTTTCAGGGTAAAGCCATTGTTGCTTCTCTTGAAGGTGTAGAAACTCGGGACCAGGCGCAAATACTCACAAATTGTGAGATTGCGGTTACTCCACAGCAGATGGAGACCTTGCCAGCAGATGAATTTTACTGGCGAGATCTGATCGGTTGTGAAGTGGTTAATACCCAAGGTTACAACATGGGCAAGGTGCAGGAGATCGTGGAAACAGGATCGAATGACGTGCTCTTAGTTAAAGCCAACGCGAAAGATGGCTTCGGCAAAGTGGAACGTATGATCCCCTTTGTCACCGAACAGTTCATCATAAAGGTGGATTTAACGGAAAAACAGATCACAGTGGATTGGGAACCGGACTTTTAAGTCGAGGTAGAACATATGCGGTTAGGGGTAGTAACCCTGTTTCCTGAGATGTTTCGTGCCGTAACAGACTTTGGAGTAACGGGTCGAGCCGTTAAAAATGGCTTGCTGGAGTTGCAAACGTGGAATCCTCGTGATTTCACCCATGATAAACATAATACAGTGGATGACCGCCCTTATGGTGGTGGCCCTGGCATGTTGATGATGGTACAACCATTACGCGACGCTATTCATGCAGCGAAAGCTGCTATTGGTGACAGTGCAAAGGTGATTTATCTCTCTCCTCAGGGACGCAAGCTGACACAGCAAGGCGTCGAAGAGTTAGCTAAATCGGACAGTTTGGTTTTAGTGTGTGGTCGATACGAAGGTATTGATGAGCGCATTATTCAGACTGAAGTGGATGAAGAGTGGTCAATCGGAGATTACGTGCTTTCGGGTGGTGAACTTCCTGCGATGGCTTTGATTGATTCAGTATCACGGCTGGTTCCTGGAGTTCTAGGGAAAAAAGCCTCGGCGGAGCAGGATTCTTTCTCTGACGGATTATTGGATTGTCCCCACTATACACGCCCTGAAAGCTTGGATGGTTTAGATGTACCGGCAGTCTTGTTAAGTGGTCACCACCAACATATTAGACGCTGGCGTCTGCAACAAAGTCTCGGAAGAACTTTGTTACGACGACCAGATTTATTAGAAAATCTAGCTCTGACTGACGAGCAAACGAAGCTGTTAAATGAGTTTGTTGACCAAACAAACCCAAGCGGATAGTTACGATCAGTTATTTCTAGTATGGAGTTTATTTCATGAATAACATCATTAAAATGCTCAACGAAGAGCAAATGAAGCAAGATGTACCAGAATTTGGTGCAGGTGATACAGTCGTTGTTAAAGTACGTGTTGTAGAAGGCGGTAAAGAGCGTCTACAGGCGTTTGAAGGCGTTGTAATCGCTAAGCGTAACCGTGGAGTTCACTCTGCATTCACAGTACGTAAGATCTCTAATGGTGAAGGTGTTGAGCGTGCGTTTCAGATCCACAGCCCAATCATCTCTAGCATCGAAGTTAAGCGTCGCGGCCGTGTTCGTCGTGCTAAGCTTTACTACCTACGTGAGCGTTCAGGTAAGTCTGCACGTATTCGTGAGAAGCTAGCTACTAAGTAATTTAGTAGTACGCAGTAAGAAAAGATGCAGTGTTCGCACAATAACCCGCCTTATGGCGGGTTTTTGTGATCTTAAGAGAGTAAGAAATTTTTTAAGTTTTATTTTCGTAATTCGATGATTTTTTCTTTAGTTTACAAATCTTGCTTGATCTTATTTTAATCAACTGGCATAGTTAGATCACAGTGTAATGGTGTAGCAGTACGGCGATACGATTTATGTCGAAATCGATTAATAACGGATAGACCTTAGGTGGGTAGTATGCAGCAAGATACGATTAACAACGTTCATATCAGTTCAGAAAAAATATTAGTGACTCCTCAAGAATTAAAGCTTGAACTGCCACTGTCTAAAGACGCATACCACTATGTATTAAATGCCCGTAAGACCGTTGCCGATATCGTACATAAACGTGATAGTCGTGTATTGATTGTTACTGGACCTTGTTCAATCCATGATATTAAGTCGGCTAAAGAGTATGCGCTAAGACTTAAAAAGATACATGATGAATTGAGTGATGAGTTTTACATCCTGATGCGCGTGTATTTCGAGAAGCCCAGAACCACTGTGGGTTGGAAAGGCATGATTAATGATCCTGATATGGATGAATCATTTGATGTCGAAAAAGGTTTGCGTCAAGCGCGTAAGCTGATGATCTGGCTTGCTGAACTCGGTCTTCCTGTTGCTACCGAGGCATTAGACCCTATTAGCCCTCAATACATGTCAGAATTAGTCACTTGGTCTGCCATAGGTGCACGTACGACTGAGTCCCAGACTCACAGAGAGATGGCTTCTGGTTTATCTATGCCGGTAGGTTTCAAGAATGGTACCGATGGCAAGCTTGGCGTCGCTATCAATGCGCTAGAATCTGCGGCGAGTGGCCATAGGTTTATGGGCATCAATCAACAAGGCCAAGTGGCGTTGCTGCAAACGGCGGGTAATCCGGATGGTCATGTGATATTGCGCGGCGGTAAGGCCCCTAATTACGATGCTCACAACGTTGCTGAGTGTGAGCGTCAGTTACATGCGGCGAATCTTACAGCTCGTCTGATTGTCGATTGCAGTCACGGTAATTCTTTAAAAGATCATCGGAAACAGCAGGGGGTTTGTGAAGATGTATTTGAGCAGATCCTGAAGGGGAATCAATCAATCATAGGTGTTATGCTCGAGAGTCACCTCAATGAAGGGCGACAAAGCAGTGATAAGCCCATGAATGAGTTAGCCTACGGTGTTTCGGTTACAGATGCTTGTATGAATTGGGCCACTACAGAGCAGATTTTACGTGAAGGCTCGGCATTATTAGCGAATGTATTACCGTCTAGATTTGATACGCTAAATGTAATTAATGCTTAGACAATTAATTTTACGTTTTCTTGATGGACAAAATATAGATGAATGAAAAAACAACTTCAGATCTCGAGAACCTTAGAGGTCTGATCGATGGTGTGGATCAGCAATTAATTAACCTGCTAAGAAAACGTCTCGACTTTGTGGCCCAAGTTGGAGCGGTTAAACATGGTGCTGGGCTTCCTATCTATGCGCCTCAGCGTGAGGCCGCTATGTTGGCCAAGCGTCGAGATGAAGCACTGAAGATGAATGTGTCTCCTCAACTGATTGAAGATATTCTACGCCGCCTGATGCGTGAGTCTTATCTTAATGAGAAAGATGTTGGCTTTAAGCAGATAAAAGAAGATCTTGGCCATGTTGTAATCGTGGGTGGTGAGGGTAAGTTAGGCGGCTTGTTTTCTCAAATGCTCATGTTATCTGGTTATCAAGTTAAAATCTTGGACAAAAATGATTGGGGTAGGGCTGAACAGACTTTTGCGGGTGCAGGCTTGGTCATCGTCACTGTACCCATTTCTATAACCTGCGATCTGATTAAAGATAAACTATCATCTTTACCCCGTCATTGCATTTTAGCCGACTTGACTTCAGTTAAAACAGAACCTGTTAAGGCAATGCTTGCGGCTCACAGCGGCCCTGTGGTGGGACTTCATCCCATGTTTGGCCCTGATGTTGGCAGTTTAGCTAAGCAGGTGGTTGTAGTCTGTCATGGTCGTGATAGTAATAAGTATCAATGGCTGCTGGAACAGATTCAGATATGGGGTGCTCGTCTCGTCGAGGCTGAGCCTGAAAAACACGATAAAGCGATGCAGTTAGTTCAAGCTATGCGACATTTTTCAACTTTTGTGTATGGTTTAAACTTATACAAGGAAGCCGCCGATATTGAGTCTTTGCTACAGTTTAGCTCACCAATATACCGGTTGGAGCTGGCCATGGTGGGGCGTTTATTTGCTCAAAGTCCAGAATTGTACGCCGATATTATTTTTGCTCAAAAAGAGAGCATGGATGCGATAGGGGATTATTTGGATAACTATTCACAGGCTTTATCTCTTTTACAGAGCGGTGATCGTGATGCATTTATTGATCAATTTAAGCAAGTTGCTCAATGGTTCGGTGATTTCGCGCCTCAGTTCCAACGCGAGAGTCGCGCTATGCTACAAAGTGTTAATGACATGAAGACTGATTAATTAGTTCATTTTTATCTATATTAGAAATGGGAGTTTAGGCTCCTTTTTTATTATTCACTGCACGTGTATACCCATGAGCCTTTCTCGCCAGTAAAGGGCTGATATTAAGTTGATCTAGCGCACAGTTCTCTCGATTGAAGTATAAAATACTACCTGTTTTAGGATGATGGGTTTAAACTGACTTTAAACATGCAAATTAAAAGCATGATTAAAGGAGCAGTTGTAATGTTTTGTATTCAGTGTGAACAAACAATGAAAACGCCAGTCGGAAATGGTTGTAGTTATGCCCAAGGAATGTGCGGCAAGCTTGCCGAGACTTCGGATCTGCAAGATCTACTCATCTATATACTTCAGGGCGTCTCTGCCTATGCTGTTAAAGCTCGTGAGTTCGATATTATAGACCATGAAGTTGATACGTTCGTGCCAAAAGCCTTCTTCGCTACCCTGACCAATGTTAATTTTGATGATGAACGCATTGTGGGCTATGTAGAGCAGGCAAATGAACTGCGTAGCCGTTTAAAGGTGGCCTATGAGGCGGCATGTGCTACGGCGGGTCAAACACCAGTCGAATTGAGTGCTCCAGCGCAACTGGTTCTGGGTGCATCTAAGCCAGAAATGTTGGCTCAGGCTATCGTTGCAGTACCAAACCGTGGTGATGTTCACGAAGATATTCTTGGTCTACGCCTGTTGTGCTTATACGGGCTCAAAGGTGCGGCGGCTTATATGGAGCATGCTCGCGTGCTTGATCAAACTAATGATGAAATTGCCGGTGACTTCCATGAAATCATGGCTTTCTTGGGCGAAGATTCGGTTGATGGTGATAAGCTATTCAGTACCGCGATGGAGATAGGTCAGTTAAACTATCGGGTCATGGAAATGCTGGATAAAGGTGAAACCTCGGCCTTCGGCCATCCTGAGCCAACTCAGGTCAATACGGTGGCAGTGAAAGGTAAGGCTATCTTAGTCTCGGGCCATGATATGGTCGATCTGGAGCTTATCCTGAAGCAGACTCAGGGCAAAGGCATCAATGTCTTTACTCATGGTGAGATGCTACCGTCTCTGGCTTATCCAGAATTTAAGAAGTACCCACATCTGGTGGGGAACTACGGTGGTGCTTGGCAGGACCAACAAAAAGAGTTCGCCAACTTCCCCGGTGCCGTGGTGATGACCTCTAACTGTATTATTGATCCTAACGTTGGTAACTATTCTGATCGTATTTTCACTCGTAGTATCGTTGGCTGGCCAGGTGTCACCCATCTGACCGGTGATGATTTTAGCTTAGTCATAGCAAAAGCGTTGGAGCTGGAAGGATTTGCCTATGACGAAATTCCTCATATGATCACCATCGGTTTTGCCCGAAATGCACTGATGGAGGCGGCTCCTGCTGTGGTTGAGAATGTGAAGAATGGTTCGATTAAGCATTTCTTCCTCATCGGTGGTTGTGACGGTGATAAGAGCGAGCGTAGTTACTTCACCGATTTAGCGACTCAGGCTCCCGATGACTCGATCATCATGACCTTAGGTTGTGGCAAGTATAAATTCAATAAACTCGAGTTTGGTGACATTAATGGTATTCCGCGTCTGCTCGATATCGGTCAGTGTAACGATGCCTACTCTGCCATTCAGTTAGCACTAGCGTTATCTGAGGCGTTCGAGTGCGAACTCAATGAGTTACCTTTGAGCATAGTGCTTTCATGGTTTGAGCAAAAAGCCATTGTAGTCTTGTTGACCTTGTTGTCATTAGGGGTTAAGAATATCCGTACTGGTCCGACTCCTCCTGCTTTCTTGAGTGATAACTTGGTTAAGATTTTAGAGGATAAATTTGGTCTACGTACCACGACAACTGCCGAAGAAGATCTTAAAACTATCTTAAATGCCGCTTAATCTCCCCTGAAATAACTGACCTGCGAGTTTATTGGCGGGTCAGCTACTTTTACTTTCGATCCTTAAGGTTTTACATGAGTATTGACATTATTTCCCGGTGCTCGACCCACAGCAATGAACATCAACTGGCATCCAACGACTGGTTACATGGACAGGTAGAGCTACTGTGTGTCGAGAAGTGGCAAGAGACTCACGATGTGTTCAGTTTCCGATTTCAGGGAGTTGAGCCAATCAAATTCCAGTTCAAGCCAGGGCAATTTCTTACATTTAATATAGACATTGATGGCAAGAAAATATATCGCAGCTACACCATTTCCTCTTCTCCTTCTCGCCCTTATTCGATGGTCGTGACAGTCAAATGTATCGAAAAAGGACGGGTATCAAATTATTTAGCCAAATCATTAAATGTGGGTGACACCATTAATGCCAGTGGACCTGATGGGGTATTTAATTTGGTGGATATCAAGGCGGATAAATACCTTTTTCTAAGTGCTGGTAGTGGTATCACGCCCATGTTTTCCATGGCTCGTTGGTTAACCGATACTCAGGTGGGTGCCGATATTGCTTTTCTCAACTGTGCTAAGAGTCCAGAGGACCTGATTTTTAGGCGTGAGCTGGATGCAATCAGTTTCAATAATTTTGCTTTTAATCTCAGTTATGTTCTGGAGACAGGTGCCAGGCGACCTCCTGAAGGACTTCGTTGTGGAGAGGGTCGTATTAATGCTGAACATCTCAGCAGACTCGTTGAAGATTATCAAGAGAGAACCATTTTCGTCTGTGGTCCAGATCCATTTATGAAAGGGGTTGAGTCTTTACTTGAATCTTTAAATTTCGATATGAGTCATTACCATTATGAGAGTTTCGGAACTGAGCCTGTGCAGGGGAATGAAACCGTGACTGCAGGTGTTGAGAATGCGGCAAGTGACTTTATGCTGCGCATCGGTGATAACGCACGTGCTATGGGGCAGAATGAAACTCTGTTAGAGGGTATTGAAGCCGAAGGATTACCCATAGTAGCAGCTTGTCGCTCGGGTGTGTGCGGTGCCTGTAAATGTAAAGTTATCGAGGGTCAGACCCTGTCGAGCAGTGAGATGACACTAACCCCAGAAGAGATAGAGCAAGGTTATGTGCTGGCTTGCTCTACTAAGTTAAAGAGTGATGTTTTATTGCAGATATAGTGGTAAATATTAATTCGAGCACACTTTAATTTAGCGAGCTAATGAAAAGTGTGCTTTTTTTATAAAGCTGAATTTGCGCTAAAGCTCATGACAACGTATTGTTAAAGATGAAATTCGTAGCTTTATCTTTAATTTTGTTTTTGGGAGCCCATCCATGATATCGACAACATCCGCGAGAGTATCTGCAGACGACCCTAGCTTGACGCATTTTCTCTATGCTTTGATGTCAGCGTTTCCCATCTTCCTTCTGCCAACTTTAGTCGGGCTCTTTATCAATTTAGGTCAAAGGACCTCATGCTCTGGCCCCATGATATCGTCGCACCTTCGCTGGCAGAGACACTCTATTATTGGCTTTATGCTGATGGGCGGAGTTGGCCTGTCTTTAACTCACATTTGGCTAAGCTCCTTTATTTACTTAGTCGCTATAGTCTGGTTTTGCCATCGAATTATCAAAGGCTGGTTGAACCTCACTGATGGCACCGCCGTGTAGTCTGAAATAGGTAGGCGAGTGATAAAGAGAACATAATTGTCCTCTTTTTTGCTTTTAATTATGGGGTTTTATTGATAAAGCGCTTTTAGGATTTCACCGTGTTGCTGTAATTGGGTGTCGAAGATTTTATTATTCGATGAAAAGTTGAGTACAAGTCCATCGGCTACGAGTTGCTTGGCGGCTTTAGAATGTACCATCAGTGTCGATGCATAGCTTGGATTCAAATAGTAAATAGTAGGGAAACATTTTGCTGTTGCCGTCGTTGGCTTTCTTAAGAGCAGTTTTTATTCAGAGTTTCAATTCGATACAGTTTTTGGATGTGATTTACTCAAGCCGTCGATTGATTTACGCATTTCAATGATCCCACAGAGTAAAGTGACATCAAGCCGAGTTTTTTTGCCAAACATATGTTCTTCCATTATTAAGAAAAACGATGGTGATTTATCCACCGATAAAAAATTAAATAATACTTATCAACCGTTTGTTGGTGGAATGCTGTTTTAAAGGTTTAAACTGTGTGGGTTTAGCCATTATGGCGAAGAAAAATCATTTAATACTTGAATTCAAGAACTCAATAGTCAGCTTCGATTGCTTTTATACGGTTAAGTAGTGATAGGTTGACCTTAACGGTTAGCCTGTGTTCTTTGGCTCTTTCTACTATGTAACCGTTGATACTATCGATCTCGGTTCGACGTTTATTGGCTACATCTTGATGCATCGAAGAGTAGTTAGCGCGGGTGAGTTCGATAAC
>JBAHZX010000041.1:0-5540 GCA_037132815.1 Shewanella sp. | reverse complement strand
ATGTAAAATTAACAACTTTAGTCTTATTTCATATGCGGAATTTTTACTTTATTCCTGCTAATTCAAGATACTAAAGCTACTTGTTAAACCCGCCGTTCATGTTACACTCGGCAACACTTTTTAAATCGCTATTTTGATAACATCCCTATGAAACAACTGCTGGATTTTTTGCCTCTAGTCATCTTTTTCGCCGTCTATAAATTATTCGATATCTATATGGCTAGCGGTGCCTTAATCGCAGCAACTGCGCTGCAATTAATAATTACCTATGCGCTCTACAAAAAAATAGAAAAAATGCATATTGTGACCTTCGTGATGGTAACCTTTTTTGGCACCCTCACCTTAGTGTTTCATGATGACACCTTTATCAAATGGAAAGTAACCGCAGTTTATGCACTATTTGCTATCGCTCTCACAGTCAGTCAGTTCATTAATAAGTCGATTCTCAAAAGCATGCTAGGTAAAGAATTGGTCGTCGAAGACAAAATTTGGGCCCATGTCACCTGGTATTGGGTGATCTTCTTTATTTCCTGTGCACTTATTAATATTTATGTAGCATTTAGCCTGCCTCTAGAGACTTGGATTAATTTTAAGGTGTTCGGCTTAACAGCATTAACCCTATTAAATACTGTCGTCACCATGGTTTATCTGTTTAAGCATATGCCTGAAGAGCATATAAATGAGCTTACTAAAAAGTAGTTCATTTCAATTCATGAGTAAATATCAACAATAAGGACCTAGATAATGTGGTATATGATCTCATCTCAAGATGTAGACAACAGTTTAGATAAACGTCTTGCTGCTCGTCCAGATCATCTGGCACGCTTGCAAGAACTGGCTGATGAAGGCCGACTGCTAGTGGCAGGTCCACACCCTGCTATCGATAGTGAGAATCCCGGAGAAGCAGGCTTTAGCGGATCTCTGGTGGTTGCCGACTTCCCCTCATTAGAAGACGCTCTGATCTGGGCCAATAAAGACCCTTATATCGCCGCTGGTGTGTTCGAAAAGGTGATAGTCAAGCCATTTAAACGCGTACTTCCTTAATAAACATTCAGCAAAGGACTCTCAATAGATGAAGATAGTTTCTTTTAATATCAATGGTATTCGCGCTAGATTACATCAACTACAAGCATTAATAGACACTCACCATCCCGATATAATAGGTCTGCAGGAAACCAAGGCTCACGATGATGTGTTCCCAGCTGCGGCTGTCGAAGCCATGGGGTATAAGGTGCATTACCACGGAGGTAAAGCACACTATGGTGTAGCCATGCTGTCTAAGCTTGAACCCATAAAGGTGCAAAAGGGCTTTCCCACCGACAGTGAAGAAGCCCAGCGCCGCATGATCATTGGAAGCTTTATCCAAGAAAATGGCCGTAAGTTAACGGTGTTCAATGGCTACTTCCCTCAAGGTGACAACATCAGTCATGAGACTAAATACCCAGCCAAGCGTCAGTTCTATAAAGATTTAATGATCTACCTAAATGAACACCACACGCCAGATGAAGATATCGCGATTATCGGTGACATCAACATCTCACCAGTGGATCTCGACATAGGCATAGGTGAACCGAACGCTAAACGTTGGTTAAAAACGGGCAAGTGTAGCTTTCAACCCGAAGAGCGTGAGTGGCTGAAAATTTTGATGGATTGGGGCCTATTCGATACCTTCCGTGAACTGCATCCAGAACGCACCGAACGTTACTCCTGGTTCGATTACCGCAGTAAGGGTTTTGTCGATAACCGCGGCCTGCGGATCGATGTCGTTCTAGCGACTAAGTCACTTAATGATCGCCTGACCGAATCTGATATTGATTATCAACTACGCGGCATAGAGAAACCATCAGATCACGCCCCGATCTGGAGTACGTTTAAATAGCCACAAAATTCATGTAGTTAATATCGTTCATGTTAAGTATCATTAATATTAAATGAAGCGACCGTAAGCAACCAAGTTTAGAAGAGCTCTAGTTGATCTGAATTTTTCTTTTTCCTATCTAATTCAATCAACTAGTTTTGAACCTATTTACAAATAATCTCTTCATTTTCGTTACCAATTGTTTCAACAAAGTAGCTTTGAGTCCAAGCTTACCACTCCAGAAATGGCGCCTTTTGATATCTGGGTAGCATTTGAAAAATTATAATTTATTAACTAAATAGCTGATCGGCCACAAAAGGGTTTTTATCTCGCTCAGTGCCTAAAGTCGAAATAGGACCATGGCCAGGAACAAATTCCACATCACGACCCAACGGCCAAAGGGTTTTAGTGATTGAATTTAGTAAATCCTGATGATTTGACTGAGGAAAATCGGTACGACCGATTGAGCCATGAAACAGCACATCACCCACCCACACAATATTGCTACTGGCTGAGAAAAACACGATATGACCCGGTGTATGCCCCGGACAATGCAACACCTCTAGGGTCAAAGAGCCTAATATCACAGTATCACCGTTTTCTAGGTATTGAGTTGGCGTAAATGGGTCACAATGCACAAATCCGAAATGTTCGCTCTGCTTTGGTAATTTATCTAACCAGAAACTATCGGCCTTATGTGGGCCTATAATAGGTATTCCTGCATGTTCAGATAATTCCTTAGCCGCACCAACGTGATCAATATGACCATGAGTTAATAGTATTTTTTCAAGTTTAACTCCCAGTTTATTCACCTCTGTCAAAATGCGTTCCATGTCTCCACCTGGATCCACAACGGCTGCGGCTTTGGTTTTATCACACCAGATAAGGCTGCAATTTTGCTGAAATGCTGTAACTGGGATAATCTGGTACTTCATAGGTTTCCGCCTAGGATAACGATTTCATTCGGGAGTATTAACCCTCTGGTAAGTATGAGGCTTTAATTACAAGGAACATTGTGACAAGAAATTGGCACTCCATTATAACTAGTTTTATATATTAAGTTAAGGTTAAGCCAAGTTCACTATTTTCTCTCTCAGTCACACCACCTATTGATCTGCATCAATTAGAGCCCTTCGCCTATATTTAACACTGCGATTTTTAAGCTTTGTATCCAGCCTATTTTTGTATACCATTTAGTAATAATTACCCTAAGCTCTGTTATCAGAAGCATAAACAGCATCACTTTTATCAATATTGTACAAGGCTACCATGATATCTGACTTAACATTTGCAGGAATAAAAGCGACAAAACATCGTTTCTCACTCCCTTTAGATTATGCCAATCCCGAAGGCGAGAAAATCACGGTATTCACTCGTGAACTAATATCCCCAACAAACCAAGGCAAACAGCTTCCATACCTAGTATTTTTTCAAGGGGGCCCCGGTTTTGGAGCTATTCGCCCCGCCGCCAATGGAGGCTGGATTAAGCGTGCCCTGAAAGAGTTCAGAGTTTTACTATTAGATCAACGCGGCACGGGGCTCTCTACGCCTGTGAGTTACCTGAGCTTGAAACATTTGGACTCAGAGCAACAAGCAAAATATCTGACTCACTTTCGCGCCGATAACATTATCAAAGATGCCGAGGCGATACGTGCACAACTAAGTCCTAATGAGACGTGGAGTATTTTAGGCCAAAGTTTCGGTGGTTTTTGTATACTTAAATACTTAAACGATGCACCACAAGGGTTAAAAGAAGCCTATATAACAGGTGGAATTCCATCATTAACCCGTCACGCCGACGAAGTGTATCAGGCGACCTATAAGCGAGTATTAACGAAAAACCAAGACTTCTTTAAACGCTTCAGCGATGCCCAAACTCTCATTACTCAACTAGCAGAGCACATCAGTAACAACGTGGTGCGTATCGCCACGGGTGAACGATTAACCATTGAGATGCTGCAGCTACTTGGTATCAATATTGGTATGGAACAAGGTCCTGAATCGGTATACTTTCTGCTTGAGCAAGCGCTTATAGAAACTAAGTTAGGTTCAAAAGTTAACCCACTGTTTCTGGCCCAATTCTGCCAACAACTAGACTTTAACACCAACCCTATTTTTGCTTTGCTCCACGAGAGTATCTACTGTCAAAGCAATACCTCAGAAAGTTCTACTCCTAACTGCAGCGCCTCAAATTGGTCAGCTCAACGCGTTCGTGCTCAATATGATGAGTTTAACTATACGATTAGTAAGCCCTTCCTTTTTACTGGTGAGATGGTCTACCCTTGGTTTTTCGAGCAGTTTACCAATCTTAAACCACTCAAACATGCCGCTAACTTACTAGCGAAAAAATCTGACTGGCCGCAGCTTTACGATTTAGATATATTAGCAAATAATCAGGTACCCGTTGCTGCAGCTATCTACAGTGAAGATATGTTTGTCGAAATGAGATATAGTTTGGAGACGGCCAAGCAAGTGGGCGAATTAAAGTATTGGTTAACCTCTGAGTATGAGCACAACGGCATCCGCATGGATGGCGAGCATATTCTTGATAAGCTAATAGCACTAAATCGTAGCGAACAGTTGCGATAGCTCATTTGGTTCACTAGTATCAAATTATTAATCTGTTGCACTTGTTCTATTACTTCAGCGCTCCCAGGGCGCTTTGGCCCGATTCATTTTTATGTCCTCAATCAGCTAGAACCAACCTCTTTAAATTTAGTGAAGCTACTGAGTTTTGCGAACCTTGCTCAGTGCTTTACTTATCTGCCACATAATTCTGCTCAATGTTTTTCTTTCCCTTCGACCAATACCCCGCTAATAAAGCACCAGATAAATTATGCCAGATAGAAAATATCGCTGTTGGCAGCGCCGCTGCGGGACTGAAAAATTTAATGCATAACGCGCTAGCCAAGCCGGAGTTTTGCAGACCAACCTCGATAGAGATAGTCTTACAAATTTTATGATTGAACCCTAATAAGCGGCAACAAGTATAACCCAGTATCAGTCCTAAGCTGTTATGTAACACTACAGCGACTAAGATGATTGGACCTATTTTATCAAACTGGCTCGCATTTAATGCCACGATAATGATGATTACCATCACAATGGCCATTATAGACACCAGAGGCAGTACCAGTGTAATTTTACTGATCTGAGAACGGAAAAATTGATTAACAAGTACACCAACAGCCACAGGAATTAACACTATTTTGACTAGGCTTATCAGCATTGCAGACAGTGGAATATCTATCATCTGACCCAGAAGAAGATTAATAATTAACGGGGTCAATAACACGCCAGCCAAAGTGGAAAGCGCAGTCATGGTAATCGACAATGCCACATCGCCTTTTGCCAAGTAACAGACCACATTTGATGAGGTGCCACCAGCAACGCTGCCCACCAGCACCATGCCGATAACCATATCACGATCTAAACCCAAGGCTAAACTAATAAGCAGTGCACTGGTGGGCATAATGCTAAATTGCAGAATCATCCCTACCAACACGGCACGCTTTTGCTTAAACGCTCTAGAAAAATCATCTAAGCTAAGGGTTAACCCCATAGAAAGCATGATAATAATCAACAAAGGTACGATTAAAAATTTAAGTTCGGTAAAATACTGGGGCATTACATAAGCTGTTACTGCGCCAATAAGCGCCAAAATAGGGAAAAAACGGTTCAT
>JBAHZX010000003.1:0-13805 GCA_037132815.1 Shewanella sp. | reverse complement strand
CACGCAATAACTCAGCGGGAAGATCGACAGCTTGTTGTGCTGCTTCGGCAATGGTATTGGTTAGTTTCTCTGTGTTATCTATTTTTTGGTCTGACATTTTACCTCCTGAACTAAAGGCTCAATTAAAGAGTGCTAAAGAATCTAATTACACTGTTTATCAATGAGATAATCTCACGGTATATTTGTTTTTTGGTCAATAAGCACTGCTACTTTACTGCCTTCTGCCGTAATAGCAATTTGTTGTTAAACCTTAGCATCTTAATGATAACCGACACAGCTTGATATAGATAAAAAAGTCAGTTGCTTATAAGATTTCAGGCTCTAACGCAACCCCCAAGGTCAGCTAATGGCTGACCAGTATAAGCAATTAAGTACTCTATAAGCATAAAAATAGCATCAAGTCATTACTGTTCCTTAGATTAGTTTCAGAGAAAATACTGGGGAGAATCAAACTTGATAGCACGTATAACCCACTGTAACAGTGCACTATTTACAACCTTGCAAAGGAAAGAACATATGATTAAAAAACAATTACAGCGTGGCGTGGGAATACTTGCGCTTACGGCATTAACATTATCATTAACCGCCTGCCAAGAAGGGGATAGCGTGATGTACACTACTGATTTATCCACCACCCACATTGTTATTGATGAGGAGGGTGTCGCCCCCCAAGTGTTGTATACCGTTAACCTCAATGCCCAAGCCATGTTTTGTGGTGGTGCGATTAACTACATGGAGCAACTTGATAACTTAAGCGGTGAAGGCACGTCCATGTCGGGTTTTAATGCCACGGCATTTTTACAGCCGGGGCTCAATCAGTTTGACTTATGGTCAGCACCTATGGGTATGTATGAGCAGGACGGCGTTGCGTCGTACCTTGAGGATACCAGCTGTAGCGCGACACTGTTTGCCTCGTTTAAAAGCGGTGAGCAAGTGGAGCTAACCAGTTTAATCGTGACTGAAGAAAACGCACTTCCCACAATAAAAAACTCCACGGTTTATCCTGATAAAAATCAAACCCCACTCATTAATGTAAAAGGAGTAATTACAGGGAATTTAGCGGAATTCAAACGTGAGGTGTACATTAAAACCTTGCCTGTGTGGACATGGGTACGTGCTCGGCCATTTAATGCTGAAAGTGAAGCTGACATGAAAAAACTGCATCGTGCGTATGACACCTTAATTGAAATGATGGAAAAACGAGATTATGACAGCCTTATTAAGGCGTGGTCACTCTCTTCGCGCGAAAAAGCCAAAGCTGAAGGGTACAAAGCACAACCAATAGATTTTTTCCCGTCTCCTAAAGAAGCTTTTGATTGGGCTGATGACTCAGAGGTGATGCCAAGAAAGGATTGGTCTGAGTATGAACTCGAATCCTTTTTAGATGGAAGGATTGTGCGTTTAAAAGATGAGTACAGTAAATCACCTTTACGTATCGGTAGCGATGAAGTAGATAGAATGTTAAGCATTACTCCTTATTTTTCTTTCATTGATGACCAGCTTGTTATTTCACGTTAGGTAGAGGTTTTGATGACTTGGATTCAAGTATTGAGCTAGGGGGGGGATGATTTGTAATAATCACCTTTGAATCTGTCTCTTAGTCAGATCTCATAGCACCTTACCCTCAGCAAACATTTCTTTAGCTAAACGATAAGCCCTTTCTTTCTTAAGTATAACGATAAGGCCATGACTTCTCGCAGTTGCAGTAACCTCACACCAAAAAGGACAAGGTTGACACCGCTCTTTCTAGATTATCCAGCTCAGTCATCCGTTATTTCTCCGCCCCTGCACCCGTTTTCCATGCTTTGTAAAAATCTTCTATCCGCCATTTAGCGTATAAATGTCAATAATATGCAGTGCATTTTTTAATGTATCTACCTATTCACTTGTCAATAATAGCCCGCATAAAACTTCACTTTTTCCATCCGCAATAATAGACTTCACGGTAGGATATTCCCCAAAAATAAAGTTAACGGGGAATATCAATCTATTCTCTAGCTAGGACTATACTCAGGGTAATCAGTGAGTCCTTTCTCTGTACCACCAAAAAGGGTTTCAGTTTTGTGCGCCGCTAATGGATAACCATTTTTGATTCGGTTTGGCAAATCTGGGTTAGCAACGAATGGTCGGCCAAATCCAATCATATCCGTTACTCCATTTTCGATCGCCTTTGTACCATTTTCACCGTTGTAACGACCCGCATAAATGAGCACACCTTGGTATACTTCACGAATTAAAGATTTAAACATCTTCGGTGTTTCTGGCGCATCATCCCAATCAACTTCTGCAATATGAATATAAATCACATCGAGGCTGTTAAGCAGTGCTGCGGCAGCGATATAGGTTTCTACCGGTGTAACATCCACAGTACCATTAAGTGATGTAAAAGGTGCAAGTCTGACCCCGATACGATCAGCACCAATAACCTCAGTCATCGCGGTAATAACCTCACCAAGGAAGCGTAATCGGTTTTCAATAGAACCACCATACTCATCAGTTCGCCTGTTTGCTTCTGAATCAATAAACTGGTTAATCAAATAACCATTTGCCGCATGCAGTTCAATGCCATCAAAACCTGCTTCAATAGCATTAATTGCGGCTTGGCGATATTCACTAATCACCTGCTTAATGTCTGTTTTTGTCATCTCTCTTGGTTCAACAACATCGACAAAACCAGGTTCTTCAGCGCCATTGTCAATAAATACTTTCACATTCTCAGCCTTCAGTGCAGAGGATGAAATAGGCTGTTTTCCACCAATATTATCTGGGTGGGTTACGCGGCCAACATGCCACAGTTGAGCAAAAATAGTTCCCTCTTTAGCATGAACGGCATCTGTTACTAACTTCCAACCAGAAATTTGTTTGGGCGTATAAATACCAGGGGTCCAAGCATAGCCTTGACCCATACCTGAAATCTGTGTGCCTTCAGCAACTATCAAGCCTGCCGATGCTCTTTGACCATAATAAATCGCCATTATTTCGTTAGCATTATTACCGGGTTGACTGGCACGAGAGCGAGTCATCGGGGGCATAACAATACGATTTTTTAATTTAAGCTTTCCGAGTTGAATGGGTTGAAATAGTGCATCATTCATCTTGTTATTCCTTTTTATCCATAAACTTTGATCTGTTCAATTGTGGGCCGTCGCTTGGTTATCAAGTCCAACAAATACCAAAGTATTGTGAAGTTCAACGTTATCAGTTCTTTCAATAATTTTTCATATTCAGATTAACCGCATGAAATACTAACGATTTTTTTAAAAACTGAGACTCTAAACATGGAGTGTATAAAATTTTATATTCGCCTCTAACGAATAACCAACTGAATATACATTGAAACAATTCAAACATAAAATTATCAATAATTATTAATTTAATAAAATTATATTATGATAGAGAGTTATAAAAATTTTAACTATTCTATTCTTAATAAGCTGAAATATAACTCCTTTAGATAACAGTCATAAAGTAAGAGATAAAACTACCATACAGAACATTTAGTGTTTACAAGTGATGAGTAAAAACTGTCTTAACAGGGCTAAATCTTGCCCATGGACCTGAATGGTGAACCATTAACTGAAATGAGATAACCTCCGCTAAACCATACGAGCCCGAGATCTAAAAGCGAGTGCTCATATCGCTATTCCCCTGCTACACTCAATACCATTAATACTTTCTATAACAATGAACTCTTAATAACATCCCATTGAGATATAAATAGAGCTGCAAAGCAGATCTATTTAAATAAAAGGATTTATTTATGGCCATAGCCAGTGTCGCCACCCGAGCCAACAAGGGAGTCGATGCCCCTCCCGTTACCGTCGAAGTTCATCTCAGCAATGGCCTACCTGCCTTTAATCTTGTTGGTTTGCCAGAGACTTCGGTCAAGGAAGCCAAGGAGCGCGTTCGCAGTGCAATTATCAACGCGGGATTCGAATTCCCCATGCGTCGTATCACAGTCAACTTGGCTCCTGCTGATCTTCCAAAACAGGGAGGTCGTTACGATTTACCCATTGCTATTGGTATTCTGGCAGCATCAAAACAAGTTCCTAAAAATGCACTTAAAAATCATGAATTTGTCGGTGAATTAGCCCTGTCTGGCCACATTAAGTATTGCAATGGTCTGCTGCCTGTCATTGCTGAGGCGCGAAAACAAGATACTCAACTGGTGATCCCCTTGGATAACAGAGCCGATGCCGAACTGGTAGGCTTCAATAAGGTTTTCTTTTCCACTCACCTGCAAAGTTTAAGCGAGTATCTACACGGACAGGCAAGACTACCCGGCATAGAGGAGGGGCTAGAGTGGATAGAAGCAGAAGATAACGACACTCATCTGTGTTTTAGCGATGTAATAGGTCAATATCAAGCCAAGCTAGGTTTGGAAATTGCGGCGGCGGGTAATCATAACGTCTTGCTTCTAGGGCCTCCAGGAACCGGCAAGAGTATGCTTGCTAGCAGACTCATGCAACTGTTGCCACCACTTAACTACGATGAGGCTCTAGAGGTTGCCACCTTACATTCGGTTGCTGGTCAGTCTATCGATCCAAAATCCTTTTACAAACGTCCCTTTCGTAACCCGCATCACACCAGTTCGGCAATTTCTTTAGTTGGCGGTGGCACAATTCCTAAACCTGGTGAGATTTCTTTAGCTCACAGGGGGGTACTATTTCTCGATGAAGTCGTTGAATTCCCAAGAAAAGTCCTCGACTGCCTGCGTGAGCCAATGGAGAGTGGCGAGGTCGTCATCTCTCGCGCCGCAGCTAAACTCAAGTTTTCCAGTCGCTTTCAACTAATAGCGGCGATGAATCCTAGTCCATGCGGTGATGTGAATAATGCCAGAGCGACACCAGATCAGATCCAGCGTTATCTATCACGACTGTCAGGGCCTTTTTTAGACAGATTTGATCTGACCATTGAGGTGCCAAAATTACCTGACGGTGCCTTAACCCAAAAAGTAGCAATGGGAGAAACCAGCAAATCGATAGCAAGGCGGGTAAAGAGTGCCAGAGAACTACAACTTACTCGTGCTGGTGTACTCAACAGCGAACTAACAGGACGGCAGTTGCAAGAGAGTAGTGGGTTCAAGCTATCCGATTTACTTTTTCTCGAACAGAGCGTCAATAAGCTGGGCTTATCGGTGAGAAGTTTTCATCGATTGCAACGCGTGGCCCGTACCATTGCAGATCTACAATGCTGTAAAAACGTCGAACGCAGCCATATTGCCCAAGCCTTGAGCTATCGTGCAATGGACAGGCTACTTTCTAGCCTAAAATCAAGCTATTAACCGTTTATAGCCGTTCTACTTCAAAGTGCAGATTTCAGAGCAGACAGAAGTAGAACAGAGATAAACAAAAATGTTAAAAATAAAAAACCAGCCACAAGGCTGGTTTCAAGGTGATAATGTTTTCTGACACTTTGGAATTAAGCGTAAGCTAAAACGGGATATCATCATCCCAACCATCATTGGGATCTGGTGTGAGTTTTTGCTGTGGTGGTTGACCCTGAACTGCTTGCTGCGGAGCGGCTTTAGTAGCAGTTTGCTGTGGCGGAGTTTGAGCTCCTTGTTGGACCTTAGGCGCATAAGCAGGAGTTTGCGGGGGCTGACTATTACCTCGCTGCTGCGTTGATTGTTGCGGAGATGCCTGTGGTGCTTGCTGAGAACCTTGGTAGCTGGCTTGCGACTGTGGAGCCTGACGCTGCTGTTGTCCGTAATCACTAGACTGTTGCTGACCCGCACCCTGCTGTTGACCAAATCCACCTTGCTGTCCGCCACCCTGACCTCGGCTATCGAGCATCTGCATTTCATTAGCATTGATCTCAGTTTTATAGCGATCTTGACCTGTAGTTTGATCTTGCCACTTACTGGTTTGCAGTTTGCCTTCGATATAAACTTTTGAACCTTTTCTCAGGTATTCACCAGCAATTTCAGCTAAACGACGATACATGACAATGTTATGCCATTCGGTACGCTCTTGCTGTTGACCCTGTTGGTCTTTCCAAGACTCACTCGTCGCCACTGTAAAGTTGGCTACTGCATTGCCATTTGGCATGTAACGAACTTCAGGGTCTTTTCCTAAGTTACCGACCAAAATTACCTTATTGACACCACGACTGGCCATTGAAATCTCCTAGGATATACTGACTAAGTTACTATAAATGTTACGCCCGCTTCGAAACCATATATTCGAACAGGCATGTTAACCTACAGAGCCTAACACAGCTCGCGCTTCTCTTAAATCGAAATGCTCATCAACTTTTAAATATGCGACTCTTTCCTCTAAGACAACTATTGCCTCAGTTACGCCAGCTAATTGAGACAGCTCAGTTGCCATCGCCTTAGCCTGTTCTTTACCTTCTACTCTTGCCTCAAGGGTATAGCTCTTGAGTAATACAGGATTTTCCATGCCAAGGGTTAAAAACAACCATATGGCCATCAAACCCAGAGCAACTACAAAGACACCTTCTGCACCAACAAGCTGATATGCTCCACCACCTAATAAACCACCACAAAAAGCACCAAGAAACTGACTGGTAGAATAAACCCCCATGGCAGAGCCTTTGTCTCCGGCAGGACAGAATTTTGCAATCAAGCTTGGTAACGAGGCTTCTAAATAATTAAAACTGGTAAAGAAAAGCACGATTGCAACACTGAGGACCACTAGGTTGTTAGCAAACATTGCCATAATTCCAAGAGCAACCATCATGATCATTAAGGCTATCTGAAACGTCGCTTTGGTGTTTTTCTTTTTCACGCCAATGATTATAAGTGGCACCATTAAGAAAAATGCAGCAATAAAAGCGGGGAAATATAGCATCCAGTGCTTTTCTTTCACTAACCCTGCATTTACCAAGTCTAGTGGCAAGGCTACAAATACTGCCGTCAGCACCAGATGGAGAATAAATATTCCAGCATCAAGTCTGAATAATTGTGGATCGGTGATCATGGCTTTTAACTTGGTCGGCGTTGCCACAGTGTCACCTTTCGGCGCATGTGTGATGGGAGTCGGCACGATAAACTGCACGATCAACATACCTAGTACAGCCAAGCCTGCGGTCATGGCAAACAGACCCGATAAACCCAGATGTTGGGCAACAATAGGCCCAGCCAATAACGACAATGCGAAGGAAAAACCGATACACATACCGATAATCGCCATCACCTTTGTGCGTTGCTCATCTCGGGTTAAATCAGCGGCCAAGGCCAACACAGCAGCGGCAATCGCCCCCATCCCTTGTATTGCTCGACCAGCAACGACCCCATAAATTGTACTGGCATTAGCAGCGACCAAGCTACCGATAGCAAACAATACGAGACCGATAAGGATGATAGGTTTGCGGCCGAATTTATCTGATAAGATCCCCATAGGGATCTGTAGGGCAGCTTGAGTCAGACCATATGCACCTATGGCTATCCCCACCCAAAGTGGAGAAAATCCCTCGAGATATTGCCCATATAGCACAAAGACAGGCATGATCATAAACAAGCCCATCATGCGTAAACCAAATACACTAGCTAATGAAAACGCAACTTTTATCTCAGTCTTTGAGAGTCCGTTACTGGCCATGTTCCGCCCGTTCTGAATGCGTAAAATAAGTCGCGCATGATATCACGAAGCGCTTAATTAGCTCAAAGAGAATCTCTCTGGATGTGATTAAATCAAATTTAGACTGTAATACCCGTTCTACTTCAAAGTGAAAATTTCAGAGAAAGATGAGATAGAACGAGTATACGCTGCAAATAAATACGCTAAGTAGCAGCATGTCAGTCTGTAGACACTAAAGACCAAGTCGCCCTCAAACTTAAGAATTCCGTTTCTATGGTTTTTTATGCGATAATTGATCTCTTTTTTTTATTCGGTACAGAGAAACAGATGGACAAGATTGAAGTACGTGGCGCCCGCACCCACAATCTAAAAAATATCGACTTAACAATCCCCAGAAACAAGTTGATAGTGATTACTGGGCTTTCTGGCTCAGGAAAATCGTCCCTCGCTTTCGACACCTTGTATGCCGAAGGCCAGAGGCGCTATGTCGAATCCCTCTCCGCCTATGCGCGCCAATTTTTAAGTCTGATGGAAAAGCCTGATGTTGATCTTATTGAAGGTCTCAGCCCTGCTATTTCAATCGAACAAAAATCAACATCCCACAATCCCAGATCTACCGTTGGCACGATCACGGAGATCTACGATTATTTACGGCTGCTTTTTGCCCGTGTTGGTGAGCCCCGCTGTCCGACCCATGACCAGCCGCTCGCTGCGCAAACAGTGAGTCAGATGGTCGACAAGGTCGTCGCGCTTCCCGAAGGCAGCCGTCAGATGTTGCTGGCCCCAGTGGTCAATAATCGCAAGGGTGAACACGTCAAACTCCTCGAGAGTCTGGCGGCTCAAGGGTTTATTCGCGCCCGTATCGATGGGGATGTCTGCGATTTGACCGATCCACCTGAATTAGAATTACATGTTAAGCACACCATAGAAGTCGTGGTCGATCGCTTCAAGGTACGCGATGATATTAAACAGCGTTTGGCTGAGTCATTCGAAACCACACTCGAACTATCTGGTGGTATTGCAACGGTTGCATCTATGGATAGTGACAAACAAAACCAAACCGAAGATCTATTATTTTCTGCAAACTTTGCCTGTCCACACTGTGGTTATTCCATGGCCGAATTGGAACCGAGAATATTTTCTTTCAATAATCCTGCTGGCGCCTGTGGCACCTGTGATGGCTTGGGTGTGCAGCAGTTTTTTGATGCTGACCGCGTGATATTAAATTCTGAACTGTCCCTTGCTGGCGGCGCTATTCGTGGCTGGGATAGGCGCAACTTCTACTATTTTCAAATGCTCAATTCATTAGCTGAACACTATAAATTTGACATAGAGAAACCCTACCAACAACTGACGAGTGATGTACGAAAACTGGTGTTATACGGATCGGGGAAAGAAAGTATCTCCTTTAAGTATATCAACGACCGAGGGGATGTAGTGATACGTAACCACCCTTTCGAGGGCATCCTCAACAATATGGATCGTCGTTACCGTGAAACCGAGTCAAACGCCGTCCGTGAAGAGCTAGCAAAATTCATTAATACTCAGTCCTGTCAAAGCTGTGGTGGCTCTCGTCTACGAGAAGAAGCGAGAAACGTATTTATCAAAGATCTTAACCTGCCAATACTGACCGAATGGTCTATCGGTGAAGCGATGGACTATTTCAGCAGTTTAGAACTCCCAGGGCAAAAGGGGCAAATAGCAGAGAAAATCCTCAAGGAAGTGCGAGACAGACTCGGTTTTTTGGTCAACGTAGGACTCAATTATCTGAGCCTTTCTCGCTCGGCTGAGACCTTATCAGGCGGAGAGGCCCAGAGGATCAGGCTCGCCAGCCAGATTGGTGCCGGACTTGTGGGGGTAATGTATGTACTCGACGAACCCTCTATCGGCCTACACCAGAGAGATAATGAGCGCTTGCTGCAAACTCTGGTTCACCTAAGAGACATAGGTAACACCGTGATTGTTGTCGAACACGACGAAGATGCCATCAAGATGGCCGATCACATTATTGATATCGGCCCCGGAGCTGGCATCCATGGTGGTGAGGTGATCTGTGATGGCAGCCTGCAAAATATTCTCGACTGTAAAGCTTCGATCACTGGCCAGTATTTGTCTGGCGCAAAACAGATCCATATTAGTGAAAAACGTGTCGCCTACGACAGTAATAAAGTCATTGAGTTATTCGGGGCCAGCGGCAACAACCTTCAGAATGTGGATTTAACTATTCCTATTGGCCTATTCACCTGTGTCACTGGAGTCTCAGGTTCCGGCAAGTCAACACTGATAAATGATACTTTCTACAAGATCGCTCACAGACAACTCAACGGTGCCACGGTCGATGAGCCCTCTCCTTATAAGAGGATCGAGGGTATGGATCACTGCGATAAGGTGGTCGATATTGATCAAAGCCCCATCGGTCGAACGCCCAGATCGAATCCTGCCACCTATACTGGTATCTTCACTCCAATACGTGAGCTGTTTGCCGCGACTCAAGAATCTCGCACACGAGGCTATAAGCCAGGACGTTTTTCTTTCAACGTCAAAGGCGGCCGTTGTGAAGCCTGTCAGGGTGATGGACTGATTAAAGTTGAGATGCATTTCCTACCAGATGTTTATGTCCCATGTGACAACTGTAAGAGCCAACGATATAACCGTGAAACCTTAGAGGTAAAATACAAGGGGAAAAACATTCATCAGGTGTTATCTATGACCGTGGAGGAAGCGCGAGGCTTCTTCGATGCCGTGCCCGCCATCTCTCGAAAACTGCAGATGTTGATTGAGGTCGGTCTCTCTTACATTAGTTTAGGCCAAAGTGCGACAACGCTATCTGGCGGTGAAGCCCAACGCGTCAAGCTTGCCAAAGAACTATCGAAAAGGGACACGGGCAAGACCCTGTATATTCTCGATGAACCGACCACTGGGCTACACTTCGCTGATATTCAGCTGCTCTTAGACGTTTTGCATAGATTAAAATCTCGCGGTAATACCGTCGTCGTCATCGAACACAATTTGGACGTCATCAAGACTGCCGATTGGATCATTGACTTAGGACCCGAAGGCGGCGCTGGAGGAGGAACTATTCTAGTCACAGGCACCCCTGAAGTGGTAGCTCAGCATACTGAGTCACATACGGCACGTTTTCTTAAGCCTCTGCTTCAATGATACAAGATTGAAGTAAAACAATAATACCCACAGGTATGTGTACTGGCCCGAGTTGATATATACCTGTTCTACTTCAAAGTGTAGGTTTAAAAGTAATTTATACTGCGTTATTGACCTTGTCCAGTCTGTTATAAGCAATAGGCTAGCGATTGCGCTGCGGTCAAAGCTTCGCCTATATGGGGGTAGCAGCTTAGGTTCGGTTTGGATCAATAAACCTAAGCACTAAACCAGCTTTAATTGCCACTGAAATCACGCATCTTGAGGTAGAACGGTATAAACTAGATCCAATGACAGACTATCATAAAAAGAAACCAGATGGAACCCACTCTTTAAAAATTTGATGGTCTAACCAATGCCGAACTGAAATTTCATCAATAAACCATGCCCTAACTCTTCTAACTAGCCTGCTCATCACCTGCTATACTTACTCTAGAACTCTTAGGAAAAGTATTCTAAAAGTAGATGGGCTAAGAGCATCTGATCACTATAATTTGCATAAAACTGTCAACCTCTAGCTCTACTTTATATAAGGATTACTACAGCTATGGTAATACAGTTAAATAATAGATCTTAATTTTCTGGCCGCTGCAAGCAAATAAAGCTATCAACTGCTGGTTATTGATAGCTTAGCATTAAAATAATCATGAAAATCACCAACTAAAATTAAACATCTCTCTCATAACTAATTAATTATATAAGAGTATTATATAGAATAATCAGTTTTACAGGCTAAACACCAATGTTAATTGGTAATGAAGATTGCACCCTGCTATAATAACTGGCTTACTGATACGTTATTCGGTGCGGGAAGTCGACACGGGGTTGATTTTCTGTCTATAAATCTAAGTGCTTTACGGGCACTGTGTTATCCCACAAGGTTACAACCCATGTCATCCAATGAACAAACTTTCCGCGAACTCGGTCTTGCCGAGCCTCTTTTGCGTGCTCTTGACGATCTTGGCTATGAAAAGCCAACCCCGATTCAAGCCGCAAGTATCATCCCTCTTATAGCCGGCAAAGACATACTCGGTCAAGCGCAAACTGGTACAGGTAAAACCGGTGCTTTCGCACTGCCACTACTTAACAACATCGATCCTGCTATTCATGCTCCTCAGGTTTTAGTGTTAGCCCCAACTCGTGAACTTGCTGTCCAAGTTGCAGAAGCATTTGGTAGCTACGCTAAATTTATGAAAGGCCTGCATGTACTGCCAATATACGGTGGTCAAAGTATGCACCAACAGCTGAATGCCCTAAGACGTGGCCCTCAGGTCATCGTTGGTACACCGGGTCGTGTTATGGACCATATGCGTCGCGGCACACTTAAGTTAGATTCACTAAAAGCTATGGTGCTCGACGAAGCCGATGAAATGCTAAAAATGGGCTTCATCGACGATATAGAATGGATCCTTGAGCATACACCAAAGCAACGTCAACTCGCTCTTTTCTCTGCGACAATGCCAGAGCAAATTAAACGTGTTGCGAATAAGTATTTGACTGCACCCGTTCACGTTAAAATAGCGGCTACTACTGCAACAGTTGAAACCATCGAACAGCGTTTCGTGCAAGTGTCACAACATAATAAGCTTGAAGCTTTGGTTCGTGTCCTAGAAGTTGAGAACACCGAAGGGATTATCATCTTCGTCCGTACCCGTAATAGCTGTGTTGAACTTGCTGAGAAACTTGAAGCTCGCGGCTATGCATCATCACCACTGCACGGTGATATGAACCAGCAAGCACGTGAACGTGCTGTCGAACAGCTTAAACGTGGCAGTTTAGACATACTGATAGCGACAGATGTTGCTGCTCGTGGCCTAGATGTTGAACGAATCGGACACGTAGTCAACTACGATATTCCTTATGATACTGAAGCTTACATTCACCGTATTGGTCGTACTGGTCGTGCTGGCCGTACGGGCATGGCGATTTTGTTCGTGACCCACAGAGAAATGCGTATGCTACGCACTATCGAACGTGCAACTAAGAGCCGTATCTCCCCAATGGACGTACCGAGTCCAGAATCGGTGACTGAGCGTCGTCTTTCACGCTTAGGTGAGCAAGTTGCCGAGATTATCAACAAAGATTCACTAGACTTCATGAAAGGTGCCGTGGCTCAGCTATGTCAGCAGCTCGAAGTCGACACAGATATTCTTGCCGCTGCGCTGCTTCAGCAAGTACAAAAAGATCGTCCTCTACAATTACCTGCCATGAACGAACGTCAACGTGATACCCGAGATGCACGTCATTCTCGTGACCGTAATGATCGCGGTTCTCGTGGCGATCGCTCACGTCCGACTCCTAGTAATTTAGGTCAAGCTGACTCACTTAAGGACAATCCAGACGTTAAGATGTGTCGTTACATTATAGATGTTGGCCGTGACAATGGCGTTGGTGTTGGCAATATAGTCGGTGCCGTCGCAAATGAAGCTAACATCGACAGCCGTTACATAGGTCAAATTCAGTTATTTGATCAAATAACTGCCATCGATCTTCCTGCCGGAATGCCAACAGATGTATTACAACACCTCAAAAAAGTCCGTGTTTGTGGTAGACCTCTAAATATCCGTGAAGCCGAAGGTGCTAAACTTCCTTCAAGCGGAGATAGCCGCCGCCCACGTAGATCTTCTGGCGATCGTCGCCCATCATCTGGTGACAGAAAGTCACATCGTAAAGGTAGCGCACCTAAAGAGAGCTAACTTAAGGTGACTCTCTAGCGAAATAGACGCTAAATGAACACGTTAATAAAAAAGGAGCCTATGGCTCCTTTTTTATGGCTTTTTTAAAAAACCTCTTAAACAACAAGTGTTATTTCCGTATAACACTAATTCTATTCAATAAGTGATCATTCAGCAGACGTTAGTCTTGGTTGTTCAGCCGAGTTATTAACTAACAATATCTCAAGTGACCATAGAGTCAAGATCACTCTAGAGAAGTCAGGTCAATGAATTGGATACGAATTTATCAACGAAGGGATACTTGATATCTACGGCTCAAAACTCATATTCCAACATCACTAATCTAAACGTTTAAGATTTAACGCAACCTCTTGATTTAATTTGTCTATGCAGGATTCACAAATACAGGCGTCAAAAGATTGCATCA
>JBAHZX010000145.1:0-42563 GCA_037132815.1 Shewanella sp. | reverse complement strand
AATCGAACCATAAAAACAAAAATGCCGATGAGGAATTATCCACATCGGCATTCAATATCATCTAGCTAACACCTATCAAGCTAACAAATCAAAAATTAACCTAATCGAATTTATGATTATAGACGTTGGCGCACCGCCTCAAACAAGCAGACTCCTGTCGCCACTGACACGTTCAGGCTAGACACTGAACCCGACATAGGTATCGAGACTAGTGAATCACAGTTTTCGCGAGTTAGACGGCGCAAACCTTTATTTTCTGCGCCCATGGCGATCGCCAGTGAGCCTTTAAGATCAGCCTTGTAAAGGTCATGCTCAGCTTCGCCTGCCGCGCCAACAATCCAAATACCTTTCTCTTGCAGGCTTTTCATGGTGCGAGCCAGATTAGTGACTTGGAACAGAGGTACTACTTCTGCGGCGCCACTAGCAACCTTGCTCACAGTTGGTGTTAGACCCACTGAGTTATCACGCGGTACGATAACCCCATGAACACCCGCTGCATCTGCGTTGCGCAAACAAGCACCCAAATTGTGCGGATCGGTAACGCCATCTAAGATCAGCAAGAAAGGGGTCTCTGTCTTCTCTACTAAAACTGCTAAGTCTTTGTCATTAAGCTGTTTGACCGCCTTGACTCGAGCTATCACACCTTGGTGCTGACCTCCATCAGACTTGTCATCCAATACTTTACGCGTTGCCTGTTGCACTGAGATATCGTACTCCGCCGCACTCGCTAGGATTGGCATGAAACGCTTGTCATCACGGCCCTGCAGTACCCAAAGTTCAATGACGCGTTCTGGGCTATACTTCAGAACCGCTTCTACCGCGTGAATACCGAAGGTGATATCTTGTTTTTTCATCTATTACTGTCTCTATCTATTTGCTTGATCTGACTTTACGTTTAACGGGACTCTTTTTTAATGACGATTTTTTAGCCGTCGTTTTGGCTTTTCCGCCGGATTTTTTAGCTCCACCACTGGTATTGGTTTTAACAGGAGCTTTACCCGCCACAGATTTTGAACGAGAACCACGTCGTTTAGGCTTACTGCTCTTACCTTCTTTGCCTAGCTTAGCTCCTTCTGCATTGACTCGCTCTCTGGCAGTCATTGGTTTCTTGCCACGGCTTGGACGTTTAGACTTACCTTCTTCACCCGCCATCATCAAGTCAATCTGCCTGTCATCCAGATTGACGCTAGCCACCTTCACCGTGACCTTGTCACCTATCTGGTATACCTGACCAGATGACTCTCCAACAAGACGCTGACGCATATTATCATATTGGTAGTAATCACTACCAAGACTTGAGATATGCACTAAACCATCAATAAATAGTTTATTTAAACGGACAAACATGCCGAAATGGGTCACCGAGGCCACGACAGCTTCGAAGGTATCACCGACGTGATCTTGCATAAACTCACATTTGAGCCAATCACTAACATCGCGGGTTGCCTCATCGGCGCGGCGCTCGGTGGTAGAGCACTCGACACCGAGAAGATCTAGCTCTTCGAGTTGATAGTTATATCCACCACCGGGCGTCCATTTCTCTTTCGCCTCTCCTTGCAGTTTCGCCAACAGGAATCGAATAACCCGATGCAGTATCAAATCAGGGTAACGACGAATAGGCGAAGTAAAGTGAGCATAAGCCTCTAAAGCTAAACCAAAGTGTCCTTCGTTATCTGGAGTGTATGTTGCTTGCTTCATGGAACGCAGCAACATGATCTGGATAAGTTCGGCATCGGGCCTCTCGGTGATCGACTCCATCAGCGCCTGATAATCGGTGGGGGTAGGATCAAGTCCGCCGCCCATGGTCAAACCACGCTCCTTGAGGAAGTCTTTAAAATTGGTCAACTTCTGCTCAGATGGAGACTCATGGACTCGGTACAAGACCTCGCCTTTGTGCTTACTGACGAACTTAGCCGAGGCGACATTAGCCAAGATCATGCATTCTTCGATGATCTTATGCGCCTGATTACGATTGCGCGGCACTATGCTATCAATCTTTCTATCTTCATTGAAAACAAACTGAGTTTCAGTAGTTTCAAATGCGATGGCACCACGCTTGGCTCGAGTCTCATCTAACGTCAGATACAAAGACTGCAGTGTTTGAAGATGAGGTAATATAGGCTTGAGCTTATCACTCACCTCTCCGCCTTCAAGCATATCGGCAACTTGGGTGTAGGTTAGACGAGCATGTGAGTGCATCACCGCCGGATAAAATTTATACCCTGAGAGTTTACCTGCTGCGGAAATTGTCATCTCGGCAACCATGCATAAACGATCGACCTCTGGCATCAAAGAGCATAATCCATTAGAGATCTTTTCTGGCAGCATAGGGATAACTTGTGATGGAAAATAAACTGAGTTTCCTCTAGCGCGTGCTTCCTTATCTAATGCTGATTCGGTGCGCACATAATGACTGACATCGGCAATCGCCACCCATAAACGCCAGCCACCACTTTTTTTAGTTTCGGCGTATACTGCATCATCAAAATCTCGGGCATCTTCACCGTCAATAGTCACTAACGGCAGGTGACGCAAATCGACTCGCCCCTCTTTGTCTGCTGCAGTGACTTCATCAGGAATCGCTCTAAGCTTCTTCTCAATCAGACTAGACCAGGTATGAGGTAAGTCGTAATTACGCAACGCTATCTCGATCTCCATACCCGGCGCTAGCTGTTTACCTAACACCTCGGTGATTTTTCCAGCCGCTTTAACATAGCGGCCCGGACGACGGATCAGTTCGAGTACCACGACATCGCCCTGACGAGCCCCGTTACGGTCCTCATCTGCAATGAGTATCTCTTGGCCTATACGCCTGTCATCGGCAATAACAAAAGCCATACCGGAATCAAGATGAAAACGCCCCACTAAGGCGGCGACTCGTTGTTCGACCAAACGTACGATACGAGCTTCACGGCGACCCTTACGATCGACACCAGCCTTCTGTGCTAACACCTTGTCTCCGTGAAAATACATCATCATGTCACGGTTATTGATGAAGAGATCGTCGCCGCCCTCCTCCAGTTTCAAGAAGCCAAAACCATCTCTGTGACCGATGACAGTACCGGTAAGCAGATCCATACGTTCAGGGAGGCCATAGGCCTGTCCACGGGTAAAGACTAGCTGTCCATCCCGCTCCATGGCACGTAACCGACGTCTAAGTGCCTCTAGGTGCTCCTCACTTTCGAGTTTAAGCGCTTGGGCTATACGTTCACGGTTTAACGGGGATTTTTCTGATCGTAAGTACTCTAAAATAAACTCACGGCTTGGAATGGGGTTTTGATAATTTTCTTGTTCACGCTTTAAATGCGGATCTTTGATCATTCAATATCTCAAATATGTTCCCGGAACATTCCGGGTTATACCAATTACTTAAGGTGTAAATGGTACTGTTTATCGGGATCTCAAGTGCTCCTATTTTTCCCTAGCAATTACGCGGGACGGCATTTTATGCTCTAGCACCTTCAATAATTATAAGGCTTTATATTTTATCGCCTCATCACTAAATTCGTCGTATATAGCCAGAGATATTCCAAATCGAAATCTCCTGGGCTACTATTGATAACAACAGATAACGCGACATGATCTTCGATGAAACTTTTAACACTTCTCGTAGCATGATCTCTTTCGCGTAAAGTAGTGATCAGACAAAATACTCATTATCTGTGAATATCTTGTCTCATCAATACTCGCCCATTGGGTACATAATAAGTCATCGGCAGTATAACGCATTTTTTGAGCTTTACCCGAAATTGCAATTACACTTTATCTCAATATAAGCACCAATAAAAAGGCCGCTATCTGCGGCCTCATTCTATTAACTAAACGGATTCACCAGAATCATGGTCTCGTTTCTATCAGGACCCGTCGAGATAATATCAATTGGCGTTTCTAACAACTCTTCGAGACGCTTAATGTAGTTCAATGCCGCTGGTGGCAATTGTGCTATAGAAGTCGCACCGAATGTATTTTCACTCCAACCAGGCAATGTTTCCAGTACAGGTGTTACCTTCTCATAGCCTTCGGCTGCTAGTGGGGTCACTGTAGCAATAGTTCCATCTGGGTACTGATAACCGACACAGATCTTCACTTCTTTCAGACCATCTAACACATCTAGCTTCGTCAGACAAAAACCGCTTACGCTGTTAATCTGTACTGCACGCTTCATTGCAACGATGTCTAACCAACCTGGACGACGCTTACGGCCAGTAGTCGCACCGAACTCTTGCCCCTTAGTACCTAAATAATCTCCGATCTCACACTTAAGCTCGGTGGGAAAAGGTCCAGCTCCAACGCGAGTCGTGTAAGCCTTCATGATCCCCAATACATAATCTAAGTGACGTGGACCGAATCCAGAACCTGTAGCCACACCACCTGCAGTAGTATTAGAAGAGGTTACGAAAGGATAAGTACCATGGTCGATGTCAAGCAAGGTACCCTGTGCGCCTTCAAACAGAATAGACTCACCCGCTTTACGCGCCTGATCTAATAATTCACTGACGTCGGTACACATACTTTTAAGGTAATCTGCAATTGCCAAGGCATCTTTCAATGTCTTGTCATAATCTACAGCTTCGCACTTGTAATATTCAGTCAACATGAAATTATGATAACTCATCACATCTTTCAACTTCTCTGCAAACAACTCTGCATCAAACAAGTCGCCAACACGAAGACCACGGCGTGAAACCTTATCTTCATACGCAGGACCAATACCACGGCCCGTTGTACCAATAGCATTACTACCACGAGCTTTCTCACGGGCAACATCTAGAGCACAATGAAATGGCAAAATCAGCGGACACGCTTCAGAGATAAGTAGGCGCTCCTCAACAGGAACTCCACGCTCTTTGAGCATGTTGATTTCTGTCATCAGAGCATCTGGCGCAAGCACCACACCATTACCAATAATGCACTTTACATTATCACGTAAGATCCCTGAGGGAATAAGATGAAGAACCGTTTTGTCACCATCGATAACAAGAGTGTGACCCGCATTGTGGCCACCCTGATATCGAACGACATATTTTGCCTGTTCGGTAAGCAGATCGACTATCTTACCCTTTCCTTCGTCACCCCATTGGGTGCCGAGAACTACGACATTTTTGCCCATTATTTACTGCACAGTAGTGGTTAAAACAGAATTTTAGCAGATCTATAGGGGCAGTAGGCAAGTCATTTATGAAAAAATAATCAACAAAACAATACCCGCAGTAACTAAAGCACCACCAAAACGTTGCAGAAGTTGCTGATTTTGATTAGAAATCTCCTTTAAATATGCTTTCCAACGATTTGGAAATAACAGCGGGCCAATTCCTTCGATAATAAGCACAACTGCTAACGCTAACATGATTAACTCTAGTGACATAATGAACAATTCCGGCTTGCGGTAACGAGGTTAAGGTTAGATTAACAAATCTAAAAGGGGATGGTCTATTTCAGGCAATAAAAAACCCAGCAAAGCTGGGTTTTTTGAGTTCTCGATAGCGAAAATTAACGCTTAGAGAATTGTGGCTTACGACGAGCTTTACGTAGACCCACTTTCTTACGCTCAACTTTACGAGCATCACGGGTAACAAAACCAGCAGCACGTAGAGATGGACGCAGAGCTTCATCAAGCTCCAACAGTGCACGGGTAATACCGTGACGTATTGCACCTGCTTGGCCAGTGATACCACCGCCCTTTACAGTGACATAGATATCTAACTTATCAGTCATTTCAACAAGCTCTAGTGGTTGACGAACAACCATACGAGCAGTCTCACGACCAAAGTACTTATCTAGTGGAAGTTGATTGACAACAATGTTGCCAGTTCCTGCTTTCGCGAATACGCGTGCAGTAGATGTTTTTCGACGGCCAGTGCCGTAGTACTGAGTTGCAGCCATTAGCTTAATCCCGTTTAGATATCAAGAACTTGAGGTTGTTGTGCAGCGTGGTTATGTTCTGTACCAGCGTAAACTTTAAGTTTACGGAACATGGCACGTCCTAAAGGACCTTTAGGTAACATACCCTTAACTGCTTTCTCGATAATCATTTCAGGCTTATGATCCTGCAGTTTTTCAAAAGTGATCTGCTTGAGGCCACCGATGAATCCCGAATGCGAGTAGTACACTTTGCCTTTCGCTTTATTACCAGTGACAGTAACTTTTTCAGCGTTGATAACGATGATATAATCACCGGTATCAACATGAGGTGTATACTCTGGCTTATGCTTACCACGTAAACGTGAGGCAATTTCAGTAGCCATACGACCTAAAGTTTTACCTTCAGCGTCAACGACAAACCACTCGCGAGTGACTGTCTCTGGTGTAGCAGTAAAAGTAGTCTTCATTTTACAAAAACCCAATGTTAAAATTCTGTCTCAAATGCTTTATCAAAATTGATAAAAACACAAATAGTGCCATTCCCCGCCCCTTCGAGCAAAGAATTAGGCTTTACAACTTCCATCTAATTGATGGAGTAACGAGGGCAGGTGGCGGATTATAGACAAAGATGGGTTAAAAATCACTTACTATTTGCACTGTAGGTGATTTAAATCATTCTCTGTTTCCGCTAAGCCTTAAAAATTCAGAGATTTAATCTTATGGTAAATGCTCCAAAGCCAGATAATCATGGGATTGCATCTCGATGAGACGTGATCGGCAGCGTCTGAATTCGAAATTCAACAGGCCCTGAGTATAGATATTGCCTAAGGAGACATCAGCTGAGATAATAAGTTTGACATTACGTTCGTAAAACTCATCGACCATGGCCAGAAAACGCCTAGCAATATCATCACCAGTGAGCTTAGCACCCATCTGTCGAACCCCACAAAGCAATACCGTATGATAGAGACAGGCCAACTCCATATAATCTCTCTGGCTTCTCGGTCCATCACACATAGCAAAAAAATCAATAAGCAAAACACCTTGAGCCTGCTTTCTTATCTCTATATTACGTCCATCGATCTCTATCGCCCCCTTTGATACTTCAGACTCAGGTGCCAACCTATCGAAATAAGAAAGTAAATTTGTATCGGCCTTAGCATCTAGGGGAAAGTGATAGATCTCTGCCTGCTCCAAAGTACGCAGACGATAATCGATTCCTGAATCCACGTTGAGAACTTGGCAATGATGATTAATCAGAGCAATGGCAGGCAAAAAGCGAACTCGCTGCAAACCATTGCGGTAGAGTTCATCAGGAATAATATTAGACGTTGCGACGAGCGCGACTCCCTCTTTAAATAGAGCCTGAAACAAGGTACCCAGTAACATGGCATCGGTAATGTCCGATACAAAAAACTCATCAAAACAGATCACCTGGTACTTATCAGCCATTTGCTTGGCAATGATTAATAGCGGATCCCTTTGCCCTTTTAGGTTATCGAGATCGAGGTGAACCTGATGCATAAATCGATGAAAATGTGCCCGTAATTTTCTTTTTCCTGGCAAGGCGTCATAGAAAGAATCCATCAAGTAGGTTTTTCCACGGCCAACACCACCCCAGAGATAAAGCCCCTGAACGGTTTGCTGTTTTGTCCCTAGAAGCGAAAATACCCTTTTCACTAAGCTCGGCTTATCATTAATAAGTTGAATTTCATCAAACACACGCTGTAAGCTTTTTACAGCTTGCTCCTGTGCCGGATCGTGTGAAAACTCATCTCGAGTCAAGTCTTGTTGGTAATGTTGCCACGGAGTTAGCTGGGACACGTAAAATAATCTCTTTTATGCTTAAATTAACCAGCAGATGGTATCATGCCAGCAATGATTATTTATTCGAACTTTTCAGTTCCTGATGTAAAGGAGTTTTATATGGAATGGCCCTTAGTTATTGCAACCTTCGTTCTCGGGATCTTACTGGGTTATATCGGTCGTACTATCATTGCCCGCAACAGTGATACCAATGGCAAGGGAAAAGCACTCGAACAGACAAAATTAGAATTGAGTCAATACAAACAAGAGGTCACAGATCATTTCGATCTGCATCATAAACAACTCGTAAATCTGACCGAGCAATTAAACAAAATCAACCAACAATGGAATGAAGCGGCAATCACCTTAGCGCCCAAGAGCAAGACTAAGCCTCTGGCTAATTTAGTCAGTCATGAAATTAAATATGACTCGATAGAGGATGAGCACCAAGCTGATGAACTCCATAGTGAGCATGTCATCATAGTGAATCAAAAAAATTAACCTTTATTAATATAAATGAACTTTCATCGCCTGCCGATGGTCGGATTCAGTACAAATGATCAATGATGACTTCTTGATATAACAACAATATTCCTACTATCATTAAGTGATCCTAATGAATCCAATATTGGAGCTATGAATAGATGAAAGCCAAATTAAATTTACTCTCTGCAGCCCTACTTACAGCGTCGCTGTCTTTAACGCCAAGTCTATCTCAGGCGGCGATTCCAATAGCAGTCGGGGGACAGATAATCCCAAGCCTAGCACCTATGCTAGAACGGACGACCCCAGCAGTCGTTGCCGTAGCAGTTTCGGGAACCCATGTATCTAAACAGAAAGTACCCGATGCTTTTAGGTATTTTTTTGGCCCTAATGCACCCCGTGAACAAGTACAAGAACGGCCATTTAGAGGATTAGGCTCAGGGGTCATCATAGATGCCGATAAAGGCTACATTGTCACCAATAATCATGTCATTGAAGGAGCTGACGAGATACTAATTGGCTTACATGATGGACGCGAGGTCGAGGCTGAACTTATTGGCACTGATCCCGAGTCAGATATCGCATTATTGCAAATCAAAGCCGATAATTTAGTCGCGATAAAACGCGCCGATTCCGATAACCTCAGGGTCGGTGACTTTGCCGTTGCCATCGGTAATCCATTCGGTCTCGGTCAAACGGTAACATCGGGTATTGTCAGTGCCATGGGTCGTTCTGGCCTAGGGATTGAGATGCTAGAAAATTTCATTCAAACCGATGCTGCTATAAACAGTGGTAATTCGGGCGGTGCCTTAGTCAACCTCAATGGCGATCTTATCGGCATCAATACCGCCATCGTCGCCCCCAACGGGGGTAATGTAGGCATAGGTTTCGCAATTCCAGCCAATATGGTTAATAATCTGGTCGATCAGATTATTGAGCATGGTGAAGTTCGCCGCGGCGTATTGGGTGTCTCCGGTCGAGACTTGACCAATGAGCTAGCGAAAGGTTTTGGCTTAAATACCCAACATGGTGGTTTCGTCGATCAAGTTATGACCGATAGTGCAGCCGATAAAGCGGGTATAAAGGCTGGCGATATTATCATTAGCGTCAATGGGCGTAATATCAAAAGTTTCCAAGAATTAAGAGCCAAAGTGGCCACCATGGGGGCTGGGGCAGTCGTTGAATTTGGTTTGATTCGCGATGGTGACAAACAAACCGTAACCGCCACTTTAGGTGAAACGAATCAGACGAAGGAAACCGTTGCTGGTGCCATTCATCCTATGCTCGCAGGTGCCACATTAGAGAATAATAAACAAGGTGTCGAAATAACCGAAGTGATCCAGAGCTCACCTGCTGCTATCAGTGGCTTGCAGACGGGCGATCTGATTGTCGGTGTCAATCGAACATCAATAAAAGATCTTAAATCACTCAAAGCAAAACTGGCCAATCAACAAGGCGCCGTTGCATTGAAAATCAAACGTGACAAAAACAGTCTATACCTAGTACTTAGATAGAAATAAAACCACATCAAGCATCTACCTTGATGTGGTGTTTTCAATGAAAAAACATTTTATTTTCTAAAATCAATATCAAGCTTTAAACATGTTAACCTTACACTACTTTTTCTTTAACGCTCGCTAATATGGATTTTAAAGGCACTCTACTCTATCTCGGCAAGGCCATTTTTTTCGGCCTGATTATGGCGGCTGTTTTTTTGGTAATAACGCCATTCATGACAAACAAAAATATGTCGAGTCTGTTTTTTCAACGGCATGGAGATAATGGCTTCGAACTTTCATTTTCTAAGGCTGTCAGGCGTGCAGCCCCTGCAGTAGTCAATATCTATAGTCTGAGTATCAATCGAAATAAACCTCTTAACTCAGGTTCGCTACAGGGATTAGGTTCTGGTGTGATCATGAGCCATGAAGGCTATATACTCACCAATTACCATGTCATTAAGAGAGCCGATGAGATCGTCGTTGCCCTACAAGATGGGCGTAAATATACTTCTGAAGTCGTCGGATCAGACCCTGTCACCGACCTGACCGTATTAAAAATAGAAGGCGATAACCTACCGATAGTTCCTATAAATCTGGATATTCCAGCGCAAGTGGGTGATGTTGTTTTAGCCATAGGTAATCCTTACAACATTGGCCAGACTATCACCCAAGGGATTATCAGTGCCACTGGCCGTAATGGACTAAGTTCAGGTTATCTTGATTTTTTGCAGACCGATGCTGCCATTAACGCCGGTAATTCAGGCGGAGCACTCATAGATACCAGCGGCAAACTAATTGGTATTAATGCTGCGGCCTTCCAAATTGGTAAAGAAGGCGGGGGGCATGGAATAAACTTCGCCATACCTATCAAGCTGGCCCATAGCATTATGGGGAAACTCATTAAAGATGGTCATGTGATACGTGGAACATTAGGCATAAGCGGTGAACCTATCAGCTCGGTTATGGCACAGATATTAAACCTACCAGATCTTACTGGTGTGGTTATTATTGGTGTTGATCCCAATGGCCCGGCAGCTCAAGCTCAGCTGCAGCCAAGAGATGTCATCATCCAATATGAGGGGGAAGATATTCTCGGAGCTAAAATGCTCATGGATAGGATAGCCGAAACTCCACCAGGCAATCAGATATCTATGACCATCATACGTAATGGTAGAACCTATGATGTGCCTGTACTTATAGGTGAGTATGCTCACAGCGAAGAGTAACTTATCTTAAAATGATGCAAATAAAAGGTCAGTGAATGGCTGATCTTTTATTGTTATCCCCGAAGTAGAGCTTAAACAAGCCCAATCCAAAGTCCAATGACAAGAACAATCACTGCAGCTTGGGATAACTCATCGCATAACAGGCTTGCCCCAAACTCCTCAATAAAACTTTATTTATACACGGTTTTAAGAGAACGGAAAACCATCAACAGTTTGGTGTCGATGGTTTGAGATGTAACTAGTTTAGCATTTAATATCAATTACTAACATTGGTTATCTGGTGCGCTCTACCTGACCACCTAAGCCTTTAAACTTTTCTTCGATATGTTCATAACCGCGATCCAGATGATAAATACGATCGACTATCGTGGTGCCATCGGCTACAAGTCCAGCAATAACCAGACTGGCCGAGGCCCTTAAGTCCGTCGCCATTACTTGGGCACCGTTCAATCGCTCAATTCCCTGAATGATGCAGGTATTGCCTTCAAGTTCCATATTAGCGCCCATGCGAATAAGCTCGGGTACATGCATGAAGCGATTCTCGAAAATGGTTTCGGTAATGGTTGAGGTACCTTCGGCTAAAGCATTCAGTAAGCAAAACTGCGCCTGCATATCGGTTGGAAATCCTGGATATGGTGCCGTTTTAATATTAACCGCCTTAGGTCGCTTACCTTGCATATCCAGCTCAATCCAATCATTACCGGATGTGATCTTAGCACCTGCATCCTCAAGCTTGGCAAGCACTGACTCTAAGGTTGATGGATCAACATCGACACAACGTATTCTACCACGAGTTACCGCTGCAGCAATCAAGAAGCTGCCAGTCTCGATTCTGTCAGGCATTACACGATAATGACATCCTTTCAAGGATTCCACCCCTTGAATACGAATAGAGTCGCTACCAGCTCCCTCAATTTTTGCCCCCATGGCGATAAGGCAATGAGCCAGATCGACAACTTCGGGTTCCCGGGCTGCATTTTCGATGATGGTTTCGCCATCGGCAAGAGAGGCCGCCATCAGTAAATTTTCTGTCGCCCCTACACTGACCATATCCATAAAAATATGGGCGCCTTTTAAACGACCATCGACACGAGCCTTAATATAGCCCTCTACTACGTCAATTTTCGCCCCCATCTGCTCTAGACCATGGAGATGAAGATTCACCGGACGAGCACCAATGGCACAGCCACCAGGCAGTGATACATCGGCAGTACCGAACCGTGCCAATAGCGGTCCCAAGATAAGAATCGAGGCCCGCATGGTTTTAACTAAATCATAAGGCGCACAGAAATGATCTAAAGAGGTCGTTGAGATACGCACTTCACTGTTATCAGTACGGCTCACTTCGGCGCCAAGGCAGCGAAGCAACTCACAGCTTGTGCTCACATCTCTAAGATCAGGCACATTACTTACAACAAAATCTGTTTCAGCCAATACGCCAGCCATCAAGATAGGCAAGGCGGCATTCTTAGCCCCGGATATCACGACTTCACCGGCTAGCGCTTCGCTCGCCTGTATTTTTAATTTATCCAATTTAGATCTCAGCCTACATATTAAAGATTTTTTCACGCTTCCATTGTGTCGGCGTAAAAGCATTGATAGTTAGCGCATGTAACTCGCCACTGGTGATACGTTCCATCAGAGGAGCATATATTGTTTGCTGCTGTTTTACGCGACCCATGCCTTCGAAACATTCACCGATGGCCACTATTTTATAATGAGTTCCTTCTTGGGTCACATGCACTTCAGCTAATGAGAGTGCATCCAGAAGAAGCTGCTCGATCTCTTTCAACTTCAGTGCTTCATTTGCTTTTTCTGTCTCGTTGGTATCCATGGTTCTATTTACCTTGTATTGCTTCTTCATCGAAGAAGGGGTCTAAATTGTATAGCGCGATGAGTTTCGATAGCTGACTCGATGCTGACCTGAGAGTGATCTCTCTGCGCTCTCTCTTAGCCAGTGCTATCAGCTCTATAATGAAAGCGATACCAGCACTATCACTGTAACTTAGTGCCGACAGGTCAATGACCTTAACCTCTTGACTAAGCAGGTGCTTTCTACTGCTCCAAAGTCTAACCACATCTTTTTGTGAGAGCCGACCTGAAATGTGACACACAGCGCCCTCATCAGTAAACTCAACCATTTAGAGTTTAGTCCCATTAGTCTTGCCTTTATTGCGTTTTTCTAACTCTAAAATCACCGAATCTATTCCATTTTGACGTATTAAATTCGAAATTTCTGAGCTCTTCGATGCCAGCAAGCTGACACCTTCGGCAACCAAATCGAATGCCTTCCAACTGTCATCTTTAAGGCGACGCACCTTAAACATTAACTTAATCGCCGGTCGACCCGATTCAATCAACTCAATATTGACATTGACCATTTTCTCACCGGAGAAATCTTTCGCAGGAGCAATGCTAACTTGTTGATCTGTGTATTCGGTGAATGCCTGTGCATAGGTCGCTATCAAGTAACCTTGAAATGCTTTTACAAATCGCCCTCTTTGGTCTTTTGTCGTCGCTCTAAGATGCATCCCCATGACTTTATAAGAAGCATACTTATAATCAATATAGGGCATCAGTTCATCTGAGACTATCAGCTTAAGATGGTCAGGGTTGGTCTTAATTATGTCAATATCCTGATGAAATCTGGCAAAGGTATTATTTGCAACAGCCTCAACCATATCATAGGGATTCATGGTATTCACGGCTGAGTCTTCACTATGGGCTGTGGCACTCAACACGAGCAAAACGAGTGCTGCGCTATACTTACAGATGTGATTAAACATTCTCATTTAAAATCCTTGACGCTATAAAAATATATTCGACTATTTATTACAATAATGCACCTTGAATTGGATCCGCTCAGCCTACTCTGAAACCTGCACGTTGAAGTAGAACGGGTATAGAAACTTGATTCAATTCAGGCCTAATCTTTGACACTATATAAGAACTGACCGATAAGTTCTTCGAGTACAAGAGCCGAATGAGTATCATCGATTCTATCACCATCGACTAACATGGCGATATCGTCATCCATAAATCCAGGGGTCAAGCCCAAAAATTGCTCTCCCAGTAAACCCGAAGTCAGAATAGACAGACTACTGGTTTCCGGGAACTGATCGAAACGCTTATCCATAGACAACTCGACCACAGGCACCAACTCGTGAGGATCGAGAGTAATGGCGCTCACCCGACCAACAACCACGCCACCGACCTTGACCGGAGAACGCACTTTAAGCCCCCCTATGTTGCTAAATTTAGCATAGAGGGCGTAATTATTAGCCCCTGACTTCACCTCCACATTGGCAACATTGAACACTAAGATCAAAAATGCCGTCAGTCCGGATAACAAAAACAATCCAACTAATACTTCAATTTTACGAGTTAACATACTCTCATTTCCACTCTGCATGTTGAGCCAACTTCAGTCTGCTCAATAAAATTTATTAACGACCAAACATTAGTGCCGTAAGTAAAAAGTCCAAAGCCAATACTGCCAGGCTTGACTGAACAACGGTCTGAGTCGTGGCTTTACTTATCCCTTCTGGATTAGGAATCACCTGATAACCTCGATACAAGGCAATCCAGGTCACAACAATGCCAAATAGAAAGCTCTTAATCAAACAGTTCACAATATCCTGACGCCACTCTACAGAAGCCTGCAGAATCGACCAAAAACTGCCACTATCTATACCCTTCCACTCCACTCCAACGATATAACCACCATAAATTCCGATGGCGGTAAACATCAATGTCAGTAAAGGCAAACTGACCACCCCTGCCCAGAAGCGAGGGGCAATGACCTGCCGTAGAGGATCGATAGCCATCATCTCTAGACTAGACAATTGCTCGGTACTCTTCATTAAACCTATCTCTGCGGTCAGCGCCGAACCTGCTCGTCCAGCAAATAGTAATGCCGTCACGACCGGGCCCAACTCTCTAAGCAGACTCAGTGCAACCATAGGCCCAAGGCTATCTTCGGTGCCGAAACCAACAAGAATATTATACCCCTGCAACGCCAATACCATGCCTATAAACAGACCCGATATCAGTATTAACAACATAGATTGCACGCCAACAACATAGAGTTGCTTAACAAAGAGCGGCAATCTCTTTAAACTTGGCTTACGAACTATCGCCCCCCAAAGCATCAGACCAGCCCTGCCTAATCCAATAACCAGCTCGGTGCCTACACGTCCAAGGGTGGCTAAACTTTCAGTCACTGTCATGAACCTAGCCTTTCAATACTGAAAGGGCACATTGTTAACTTGATAATAAGTTTATTTTTCACTGATCAACTAGCTCCTTGGCATAATTAGCTGCGGGAAAATGAAAAGGAACCGGACCATCAGGTTCACCACCAATAAATTGTCTAAGCTGCTCATTGTCAGCGACTCGTAATTGCTCAGGAGTACCTTGAGCTATCACTCGCCTATCGGCCATCACATAGACATAATCGGCGATACCTAATACTTCCTGTACATCGTGGGATATCACCACTGAAGTGAGTCCCAATGCGGCTGAGAGTTCTCTAATAAGCTTCACCAGTACACCCATTGAGATAGGATCTTGGCCAGCAAAAGGTTCATCATACATCACCATATCAGGCTCGATAGCAATTGCTCTAGCAAGCGCCACCCTACGTTGCATTCCTCCAGAAAGCTCGCTAGGCATCATCTTAGCTGTGCCCCGTAATCCAACCGCCTCTAATTTCATCAATACTATGCGGGTGATAATCTCTTCGGCAAGTCCAGAGTGTTCACGCAGCGCGAATGCCACATTGTCGAATACATTAATATCGGTAAACAGTGCTCCACTCTGAAATAGCATACTCATTCGCTTTCGCAGAGCAAAAAGCTTGTCACGGCGACATTTATGCATATCTTGACCATCGAACAATACTGAGCCTGAATCAGGAGTGAGTTGTCCGCCCATCAACTTAAGTAGCGTCGTCTTTCCTATGCCACTCGGACCCATGATCGCCGTGATCTTTCCCTTAGGGATAGATAAACTAATATCATCAAAAATGACATGGTCGCCGCGGCTAAATTTTAAATTGCGGATCTCAACTAATGAGTTGAATTTTGGTGATACATCTAAGTTCATACCACATCCATTATGTACAAGCATCAAGGGAAGGCAGACAAGTCTGACAAGAATAGAGTTACAAATTGTACGTAATTGTACTAATAGGTACAACTGAAACGACACTATCTTGCCTCAATACTTTCATTTTCATGCAAATCCAGTGAAAATAGCCTCTAAGTCATTTTAGAATTGAATTAAATGTTATTTAATATTTTCATGCTTATTGCAGGATTGAGCATTTTAATATGGAGTACCGACAGGTTTGTCTATGGCACGGTAACATTTGCTCGAAACCTCAGACTTCCGCCTATGCTGATAGGGTTGACCATAGTGGCAATGGGCACGAGTAGCACCCTTGCCTTGCCCATTTTACTCAGTAAGCGTGCAAGAGCATTAAAACCTTGGTATGGAGGCGTGCTATTGTTTACCTTTATCTCGTACCAACTAGTCCTTTTTCTTGCTTAACAAGACTGAGAACCGACTAAAAAACAGAGAAATCAAAATGCTAGATGTAAATAAATTACGCCAATGGGGTAAAAAAGTTATCGATATCGAGCAAAGAGCTCTCGATAATTTATACCAGTATGTTGATTCAGCGGAGTTTGCTGCAGCATGTAAATTAATCTTTGAGTGCACGGGTAAAATCATCATCATGGGGATGGGCAAGTCTGGCCACATTGGTAAAAAAATTTCAGCCACCTTTGCCAGTACTGGAACACCCGCATTTTTCGTTCACCCAGGAGAAGCCAGCCATGGTGATCTTGGTGTGATCAGTAAAAATGATATCATCTTAGCCATTTCCAACTCCGGAGAAGCCACCGAAATATTAACCTTAATGCCAGTGATTAAACGTATGGGCCTGCCTTTTATAGCCGTAACGGGTAAACCTAAATCTACTATGGCTAAACATGCTATCGTGCACCTGTGCATCGAAGTGCCCGAAGAAGCTTGCCCGCTCGGACTCGCTCCCACATCTAGCACCACGGCAACCTTAGTCATGGGTGATGCGCTCGCCGTAGCACTTTTACAGGCAAGAGGCTTTACCAAGGATGATTTTGCTCTGTCACACCCAGGTGGTATTTTAGGTCGGAAATTACTATTAAAAGTCAGTGACGTCATGCATAAAGGCTTTGATCTTCCTCTCGTTAAACAGAATATTTGCATCACAGATGCTCTCTACGAAATATCTAAAAAAGGCCTCGGCATGACCGCGGTTACCGATGATGCCAACAAGTTAGTGGGTATTTTTACCGATGGCGATCTCCGCCGGGTCATCGATGCTCAACTCAATCTTAGAGAAACATCAATATCTGCTGTGATGAGTAAAGGCTGTGTCACTATATCTGAGGGGATTTTAGCCGCAGAAGCACTTAAAGTGATGGATGAAAAAGATATCAATGGTCTTATCGTCATAGATAATAACAACACACCTATAGGTGCACTAAACATGCTCGATATGGTTAAGGCAGGAGTGATATAAAATGAATGAAACTCATCAAAGTTTTTATGGCCCTGTAACAGACAAGATTTGGCAGAAGGCTAAAAAAATAAAACTACTGATCTGCGATGTTGATGGCGTATTTTCCGACGGTTTAGTTTACATGAGTAATGCAGGTGAAGAACTTAAAACGTTCCATACCCGAGACGGCTACGGGGTAAGGTCTCTGCTTAGCAGCGATATTGCTGTTACTATTATCACAGGCCGTAAGTCGAAGATCGTCGAAGACCGCATGACAACACTAGGGATCGAACATATTTATCAGGGGGTCGACAATAAATTAGCCCCATACCATACGCTACTCTCCCTGTATAATGTCACCCCTGAACAAGTGGCTTATATAGGCGATGATATGGTTGACCTTCCAGTCATGAAACAAGTTGGACTTTCTATCTGTGTTGCCGATGGCCACCCTTATGTGAAGCAAAATGCCGACTTTGTCACTAGCATCAGAGGCGGACATGGCGCATTTCGAGAGTTAGCGGATCTCATACTCCTAAGCCAAGAAAAACTCGAAACCTCACACGGCATGAGCATATGAGTAGAGTGACTGTAGGCATTATCGTTTTCTTCGGAACGGCTTTGCTATTGTATTGGCAAGTACAATCTAAAAAAAGTGACGAAGCTGTGACTATCGATGTTAGTTTAAGGCCAAATTATATTGCCGATAATTTACGTAGTGTCGAGTATAATGAGCTAGGTTTAGTCAGCAATCGAGTCACAGCCAGACATATGGAGCATTTTGATGAAGCTAACATAACTTACTTCACTCATCCCATATATCTGATCTATCCCGATGGTGGTGAAGCACAATGGCGCCTTCAATCAACGAAGGGGATGCTCAATAAAGAATCAGGAAAAGTCATTCTCGAGAACAATGTTATTATCGATTCAATAAGCTCAGAAGAACCGATTCGAACCATGAAAACCAGTTACCTAGAGTTAGATTTCAATACCATGACCATGACCTCGGATCGTAAAGTCTACATCATAGGAAATGATTTTATGATCCAGGGAGTAGGTTTGTTCGGTGATCTAAACACTCAGAAAATACAGTTATTGAGTAAGGTTAAAGGCATATATGAGGTCAACTAAAAAACAGCCTAACCCATTAGCTATATTGCTGTACTAGCCCATAATTAGACGTCCAATAGCCATGCTAGATATCCGTTGTGAACGAGAAAGTACGTTATTTAAAGAGAAGATATGAATGAACAAACATAACTTAATCATCGCCTCGCTACTTTGTATCACCAGTTTTAGTGGTGTCACCAAGCAAGATGATCTCATGCAAGAAGTTAAAATATCGGCCTCGAGTCAAGAAGCCGATATTAAAAATAATCAAATGATCTTTCATGGTCCGGTGGAAGTGACTCAAGGTTCGATCAAGATCTTCGCCGATGAAATCAGGGCCTCTTCTAGAGAAGACGGAGGCGGGAAAATACTTATTGCCATAGGTGATCCCGCAACTTACTCTCGAATAATGGAAGATGGACGTCTGGCTTCGGCCAGTGCGAAAGAAATTAAGTATGAGCTATCGAGCGGAATCCTAACCTTAATAGGTAATGCCACGCTGGAGAAAGATGGTAGCCAAGTGACTGGTAATATGATTCGTTATAATATCGCGAAGCAACAGTTAATTGCAGAAAGTACAGGCGAGGATAGGGTCATCACCATTATTCAACCGGATAATTATCAGAATACGAACCAAGATAAAGCGCAGCAACAGCCCAAAGAACAAGAATTGACTACAGAGTCACTGCCGATTCAGTTACCTAAGATCGATCAGGTTGAAACGAATAACCAAACTAATCAGCAAGAAGATACCGATGTAACTTCAGCTCAGTTACCCATCATGGGGCTAGAGACATAATGAGTCAGATGACACTAAGGGCTGTCAACCTTGCCAAGAGTTATAAGAATAAAGTCGTCGTTAGAGATGTCAGTATCACAGTAAAGAGCGGTCAGATTGTTGGCCTACTTGGCCCAAATGGGGCTGGAAAAACGACTACTTTCTATATGATCGTCGGATTAATACAGAGTGATAAGGGCAGGATTTTAATCGATGATGATGATCTGACCTTAGACCCTATGCACTTAAGGGCCAGAAAAGGTATTGGCTATCTGCCTCAAGAGGCGAGCATATTTCGAAAATTATCGGTTCGAGACAATATAATGGCTGTTCTGCAGACTCGTGCAGACATAAATAATAACGAGAGAGAAGAACAACTCGATAACCTCATGGAAGAGTTTAATATTACCCATATTCGAGACAATCTAGGTATGATGCTGTCGGGAGGGGAGCGAAGACGTGTCGAGATAGCCAGAGCCTTGGCTGCTAATCCTAAATTTATTCTCCTTGATGAGCCCTTTGCAGGCGTCGACCCTATCTCGGTTCTCGACATTAAAAAAATTATCGAGCAGCTTAAGAGTCGCGGCTTAGGCGTGCTGATCACCGACCATAATGTACGTGAAACCTTAGACGTATGTGAGCGTGCTTATATCGTCAGCCATGGAGATTTAATCGCTGAAGGTACACCCGCAGAAATCTTAGACAACCAGCAAGTACGAGCAGTGTACTTAGGTGAACAATTCAAGCTATAGTTAATCAAGAGACAGATTTTTAGCGCATATATCGACACTCTGTGTGAGGATCAAGGGGCTCAGAGAAACCCCAACCAAGTCAAATAGGCTTTCTCACTTTATAAATTCAATGAAGGGAATAGCAGTAAATGAAAGCGTCACTCCAGCTTAGAATGGGTCAGCAGTTAACCATGACACCACAACTGCAACAGGCTATACGTTTATTACAGCTATCATCGCTGGAACTACAACAAGAAATCCAACAAGCCTTAGACTCCAACCCCCTTCTCGAACTGGACGAAGAGCAAGTTGATACCCCAGTCAATGGTGAAGACAAGACCATAGACACAGATGACTTTAGTGCCACCGATAGTGATGGCGAGAGTGAGGGGCCAATAGACAATTCGGCAGTAGAAACCCCTGAGGCGTTAACTCGAGATTCAATGCCAGAAGAGCTCCCCATGGACACCACTTGGGACGAGGTATATACAGCATCACCCAATTCAAGTTCTGGTGCCATGCGCGACGACGATATGCCTTTCCAAGGTGAGACTAGCGAAGGTTTGTATGAACATCTGGAATGGCAAAAAAACCTCACACCATTTTCAGATAACGATCTCGCCATAGCGACGGCTATCATAGAAGCCATAGATGAGAAGGGTTATCTCACCCAGAGTATCGAAGATATTCTCGAAGCTATGGGAGATCCTGAAATTGAACAGGATGAAGTTGAAGCCGTGCTGAAACGTATCCAACACTTCGATCCTGTTGGCATCGCGGCCCGTGACCTCAGTGAATGTCTGTTAATTCAACTAGCACAATACGCAGATACCACCCCGCATATAGATAATTCTAGGCTTCTTATCAGAGACTATCTAGATTTAATCGCAGTACGTGATTTCCGTCTGTTAATGCGTAAAACTAAGCTCAAAGAAGATGACCTCAGAGATGCCATAGCGTTAATCCAGACCCTTAATCCCCGCCCAGGATTGGCCATTACCCCAGGCAAAGATGAGTATGTTATCCCTGACGTCACGGTAACCAAGAAAAAAGGTCGCTGGGTCGTTGAGTTAAATCCAGACAATATGCCGAAGATTAATGTTAATCAACATTATGCATCTATGGTAAAAAGCACCAAAAACCAAGCTGATAGTCAGTTTATTCGTGGACACCTGCAAGAAGCTAAGTGGTTCATTAAGAGCCTTGAGAGCCGTAACGACACGTTACTGAAAGTCTCAAACTGTATCGTTAAATTCCAGCAGGGCTTCTTCGAGTACGGTGAAGAAGCCATGAAACCGATGGTTTTGAATGATATAGCCGAAGCAGTTGAGATGCACGAATCCACCATTTCACGAGTTACTACACAAAAATATATGCATACTCCAAGGGGCATATTTGAGCTAAAATATTTTTTCTCAAGCCATGTGGGAACCGATGATGGCGGAGAATGTTCATCTACTGCGATTCGTGCTTTCATAAAAAAATTAGTCGCAGCTGAGAATCAGCGCAAACCACTCAGCGACAGTAAGATGGCCTTGCTATTAGCCGAGCAGGGAATTAAAGTCGCCAGACGCACTATCGCTAAATATCGTGAAGCTATGTTGATTCCACCATCTAATCAACGTAAAAGCCTATAGCAGAAAAGTTCACAAAACTTGAACGACACTTTAATCAGATCAATAATGTGTACGTTATTTAAAATGTTCATAAAATACAGCAAAAAATTGGAGTCAAACCCACCTTGCTGGCCATGAGGTTTTCACAATGTCAGCAAACGCAGACATGTATACCACTATCGACTCCCTGATTAATAAGCTCGACCGTCAGGTAATTAAACACCCAGAAAAACTAACAAAGCATTAATAATGAAATTAAGCAGCATCCTGCAACCAGAGTGTACGACTTGCGCCACTCCGGGCAGTAAGAAAAAGGTACTCGAACTCATCAGCGATCTTGCCGCTGTCCAGTATCCAACCCTATCTTCACAAGAGATTTTTGAAAGCCTTTTGGCGAGAGAAAAAATGGGAAGCACTGGTATCGGTAATGGTATTGCGATCCCCCATGGGCGGCTAAGCAATATAAGCCAACCCGTTGCGGTATTAATCAAGTGTGAAGAACCTATCTCCTTCGACGCTATTGATAAGCAACCAGTAGACCTCGTATTCGCCCTTTTAGTCCCCGCGGATCAATGTGAGCAGCACTTGGGTACTCTGTCATCCATGGCCGAAAAGCTCAGTGACAAGCTTATAGTGAAGCAGTTACGAAAATCTCAAAATGAGTCAGAACTCTATCAGGTCATAACACAATGAAACTAGTGATAGTGTCAGGTCGTTCCGGTTCTGGAAAGTCTGTCGTACTCAGGGTATTAGAAGATCTCGGTTACTACTGTGTCGATAATCTGCCTTTACCCCTAATGGATACTTTGCTCAAACAACTCAAAAGCAGCTCAGATCTCGTTGCCATTAGTGTAGATGTCCGCAATATGCCTGAACAGGATAAAGAGCTGAATAAGCAACTGGATAACCTCCCAGAGGGCACCGAGTTAATTAGTTTTTTCTTGACCTCGAGCGATGAAGTACTGCTAAAGCGTTATAGTGAAACCCGAAGATTACATCCTCTATCCCGCACTAAGGCTTCTCTTAAAGAAGCAATAGAGCATGAAAGACAACTACTCGAACCTGTATCTAAGATGGTCGACCATTACATAGATACTTCAAACCTCAATATCTATGATCTAAGTGATAAGATCCGTGAAATCCTCTTAGGCAATATTGATAAAGAATTAGTGATTAACTTCGAATCATTTGGCTTCAAATATGGAATGCCAGCCGAAGCTGACTTTATGTTTGACGTTCGTTTCTTACCAAACCCTCATTGGAAGCCTGAGCTCAGGCCTATGACTGGGCTGGATGAACCCGTTCAACTGTTTTTTAGCCAGCAACCTACCGTCAATAAATTTATCTGGCAAATAGAAAATTTACTGTCAACCTGGTTACCTCATCTAGAAAGAAACAACAGAAGCTACCTAACAATCGCCATAGGTTGCACTGGTGGACAACATAGATCTGTTTATGTCACTGAGCAATTAGCTAAACTATTTAGTAATAGTAAGCATAAGATTCAGGCACGTCATCGCGAATTGAATAATGACTAAATTAGAACGCCAGGTCACCATATGTAATAAACTGGGCCTCCATGCCAGAGCGGCAACTAAACTCGCCATTTTAGCTTCTGAGTTTGACGCCGAGATAACCATAGTACGCGGAGATAAAAAAGCCTCAGCTGCTAGCGTATTAGGCTTGCTGATGCTAGAAACTGGCATGGGAAAGACCATCACACTACTTGGTGAAGGTCAAGATGCCGATGCTGCACTCGATGCAATATGTGCACTCGTTAATGCCAAGTTCGATGAAGTGAGTTAAGCCTAACCTTTTAATCAATTCGCACTTATTAGTTGCCCTTTCTATTGACTCGTTAACCTTCGTCTAAAGCAAACCGTTAAATCCCAACTAACGAGGTTAACTATTTCAGAAACTCGCTTTTATGGTACCAATGGTGCTTCGAAACCATAGGAGGCCAAAATTTGTTGCCCCTGTCTGGATAAGATAAACATGGCAAATTTAGCCGAATCTTCTTGAGCATTCTGTATGATAGTCAGACCATAATTAGCCCCTACCGATAGACCATCAGGTATTTGAACAATTTGTAATTCTGGTAACTCTTTTTGCGCCAATACTGCGTTGGTACAGTAAGTTAAAAAAATATCGGCACGCTGATTCTCCATTACCCAAGCATATGGATTTCTCCCTTCTGGGGCTTTGTCACTATGTGGCCCACCGGTAAGCTGTATCGCTTTATTCTCTAACTGCTCAGTAGCACCTAATTTTAACTTATCTGCTTTTGCGAATAGTGCCCAAGCGTAATCACCCGCAGGATCTGCTTTGGGTGTTGAGATCCCCACTTTAACAGATACATCTAGCATAGACTCCAGTAATGTATCAGCAGTAACATCTATTTCAGATTGAGCAATGGCACATAGCTTGTTACGAGCGAACATCACAACAGGGCCTGACTTACCCGCTTTTTGTAACATCTCTGGATGCTTCATATTCGCTGAAGCGTACACATCAACCTTCTCACCATTTTCAATACGCTTACGAAGCAATCCAGATGGGGCAAAGTCAGCATGGATCTCCATTGGATCTTTTTTCTGGTATTCAGCGAGTAACTCTCCCATAGCCGCCTTCAAACTTCCCGCCGCTCTAAACTCTAACGGTTCAGCACTCGCCATAAAAGGTAGAGTTAATACAGCCAATGAAATCCATTTTTTCATCTTTTAATTCCTTATTCTTCAAATATACAAATCACTATCTGACCATAAACAAATATCCGCCTCAATAGCCTCTAGTTAAAGCTTTTACGAGCTGAGATAGAGATCGCTAAGTTTTATCTCTAAGCAGATAAAATGTCCACAAATTAAAATTTAATAGCTTGTCAGTTTATTACTGATATCGAGGAAGAACTCATATCTAGAAATATGTTTATTTCGCTAAAATTACCATAAACAGATGTTGCAACAATTCATCATCTTGCTGACCATATTTTATCAATAAATCTTCTTTACCATCTCCATTCAGATCTTCGCTAAATACCATGTGGCCATCTTGAGGTAATTTCACCTCGATGGTGTCACTGCGATGAGCAAAAAGTCGCTCATTATGAGTACCCAGAAATACCTGTAAGGTATCATCTCCATCAGACAATAGAAGATCTTGCAAGCCATCACCATTAATATCCATCAGCTTGACTACTGGGCTACCGCTCTGACCCGATGTGAGGCTAAAACTTAACTCAACCACTTCGGTAAAATTGGCAACATCAGAAAACAAGCCATTCTCATCCATCTTAAACAGATACACATCTTGATCGATACTGCCAGATATCAAGGCGCCTATGATCTGTGTCAAGCCAATATCAAAACCCGTCACCAGCACCTCATCTTGGTTATCACCATCAATATCGATAAATTCAAAATCGGTTAAGGTACCATCCGCTCTAATCACGCTATTAGGCCGCTTCGGAAACGTCAACTGTCCCTTGATATTTTCGCCAAGATAGATTTCATAATCATTAAGCCTATCCAGCACGCCTGAACTCTTAGTATAACGCACCACCATATCGGCCAAACCATCGTCATTGATGTCTTTGAGTTCCTCCACTTTACGGTACACTAAGGCACTCTGATCTAACGATTCACCGTAAGCATCTCGCTTATTCCACCAATCTAGACCGCTGATAGCCAGACGAACCGAGATGTATTTAGCGATAGGATCGAAATTTCCCGACACTTGTTGTACATATACCTCTAACTCCCCCTCACCGATCTTGACGATGTCAGGCTTACCATCGAGATCAATATCTGCACTGTAAAGTTTTGACTGAGTATAGCGGACACCATCGTTATAGAGTCTGACCTGAGGCTTAATCGGCAGTAGTTGCCGATGATAACTACCATCAGTTTGCGCGATGAATAGCTCTACTCCATCGAAATGGCTAATAATGATATCATCTAAGCCATCACCATTAAGATCACGAATAAAATCACTGTCACTGATGTAGTCAGGGCTTTGCTTGAGCGACATGGAATTAACATCAGCAACAACTTGGAAGGGGTTTAATTTATCATCGGCAACGAATCTAATTAACTGCTTACTCGATAAAAACATCAACTGCTGCATTTCATTGGCATCTGAATTCGCTAATAAACCCTCATTATCACGTTGGGTCAAATCGAAACGAGCAAGTTCACGAGGAAGTTTAACTTTTAAAAACTCGGTATACCTGCCCCTCGCCTCATCGAAAGCAAAAACAGCTAACCACTTTTGCAGGAAATCATCCACACCAAAGATAATCAGCTCTTTTCCACTGGCAGGGAGCAAATTAGCCGGCAATATAGGGTGAGTCAGCTTGAAGCTAGTTTCAATGCTGTACGACTCGAGTATTACCCCTGAGTTTTTGGACGCCGCATCGACACTAAGCGATATCATAGCCAGTATCGGCAATAATAATACAGGGAATGCTTGTGCGCAGTACGCCGCAAGCAGTGTTAAAAAAGGGGAACTAGTTTTAACTTTTTCCATTGACGACTCACTCCAACCTTACATTAATGGCCTGTTTTTCTCTTTTATATCACGCAACTAAGCCTATGGGCTTATATCTATCGACTCCGAAAAAAACAAAGTTCTGTTAATAAAATATTACAAACAAATAAATCCTGAGCTATCTATACTCATTTCACATCAAAGTGAAAGTTGCAGAGCTGACTGAGCGGATCCAATTCAAGGTGTATTGTTGAAATAGTGGTGCTTCCCTCATAAACCACTTCTTTCAAAAAAATACAACACAGAAGTGGATATGCTCAGGCGCTCCCAATAGGGGAATAAAAATTGTTAGTTCTAAATACGAGTTATTTCCAGGCACGAGTCATTTCCCGCCTGCCAAGAACACCAGGATAAGCTTCTACCTTAAAACCTGCAGCTATAAGGTTTCGCTTAAACTGACCATTAGCGCAGTAAGACACCAACATGCCTCCCTCTTGCATCATAGGTATAATGCGATCGAAGTTCTCTAGCAGCCATAATTCAGGCTGTTTACTCGGTGCGAAGGCATCATAGAACACTAGGTTTATACTGTTATTGTCCGCTTGAAAATACTGTAACTTACCATGAACTTTATGCAGTATAAAATTCGGGATAATCTCCACATCACAGCCCCAAGGAGCTTGATGCAGTTTATCGAAAAGATCGGCAAGGCATGAACTGAAATGAGTCTTATAATTAAGTTGCGCCACTACCTCCATGCCAATGGGATAGGCCTCAATACTGATGAACCGGATCGGACGCTCAATCTTTCCAGTTTTTTTTAACGCGCTTTTCAGCGTTAAAATAGCATTCATGCCAGAACCAAATCCCAGCTCTAAAATATTAACCTGCTTAAATTCAGGTTCTAATTGTTCGAATCCAGCTTGAACATAGACATACTCCGACTCACTCATAGCCCCATTATGGGCATGATAACTATCATCGAACAATGAACTCATCAGGGTATGTGTCCCATCTTTTGTCATCTTGACTTCGATCTTATTTATCACTTAACCACCTTAGAGCTTCACTGGATTATAGGTTAATACTACTTTATGTTTAAATTGGACGAGGAGCTCCGAACCTAGCGAACTCGAAGCTAAAATGCATACCCGTTACTCATTAAGCCTAGCCAGTATTTCGTTAGTAATTTTACGACTAAAGATCATAAAAAGGTGCATGATGACGAAGAATTTTTTATTCTCAGCCAGATCCCAATGTGAACTGGTACTCGGTATTACGATACAGTCGATAGATGTTCTGTAAGAATAAAGCTTGAGGCCATCGAGCTTACCTACTGATTCATCTAAAGACCTGAGAAGGTCACTATCAGGTCTAAGCTGTTTCATCGCTTTGGATGGGTAAGGCAGATAGGCCGTGTAACTCCCTCGATGGGGACTAGAGACGGTAAATAAATGGCTAGTTCTTGAATATCCCTCGAGATGTTGCAGGTAATATCTGGCGACGATCCCCCCCATACTATAGCCAATTACCACTATAGTTTGATGTTCACCATATCGATTATCTATTTGGTTTTTTAGATTATTAGCAGCATATTCAACGCCTTTCCGCCCATCAAAAGGCTTTAGTGTGGGCGTGAAACACTCGAATCCTTGAGACTCAAACTGTTTCTTCATCCAAATCATCACCGACCTAGTATTAAAAATACCATGTACTAAAACCAGTTTAGTTTTCTCTCTGTTATGGTCATCTGTTTGCACGTTTCATCCTTTATCAAATCGACGCCGATTTTAACCTTCAACTTTGCTATCATTGCACCGCTGTAAGCAGTTACAGCCAATGACCCAGTGTCAATATTAACTATTTAAACGAGCCATTTACCATGTCTATCTCCACATTATTAGCCTCCGCCCTAGAAAAACGTCAAGACTTACTTGCCCAAGCTAAAACAAACAACACAGATTGTTACCGAGTATTCCATGGCACAGTCGAAGGTATAAATGGCTTAAACATAGATAGATATGGTGAAGCCTGGTTAATTCAAAGTTTCCATCAAACATTGAACCAAGACCAACTAAAAGAGATGTGTGACTCACTAAATCACGTCAAAGATTTACCCATTATCTACAACGACCGTTCCGATAAACATTCACGAGTGGTGAATCCGTTAGATGTCATTAGTCATGACTTTGCTAGCCAAGATCTGGTAATACATGAGAATGGCATCAAGTTCACCTCTAAACTGCGTCATGAAGGGCAAGATCCCTTGCTATTTTTAGATATGCGAGTAGGTCGTGAATACGTCACCGCAAACAGCCTGAATAAAACCGTACTCAATCTATTTTCCTATACCTGTGGCATAGGCACTGCGGCGGCTGTTGGCGGCGCTAGCAGAGTAGTCAACGTGGATTTTTCATCATTTGCCTTAACCGCCGGTCAAAAGAATGCCGAGCTTAATGATGTCAGTGAAGTCTGTGAGTTTATCCACAGTGATGCCTTCCCTGCCCTGCGTCAGTTAGCTGGGCTTAAGGTTGGTGGGCGTCGTAACCAGAAGCTGCCTAAATATCCTAAATTAGCAGCCTCTCAATTTGATCTGGTGTTTCTCGACCCACCTCGATTCGCTAAAAGTCCTTTCGGTACCGTCGATCTTGTCAATGACTACCAAAGTCTGTTTAAGCCTGCACTACTGACAACAAAATCAGGCGGTACTATTGTCTGCTGTAATAATGTCGCTAAGGTCGAACCAGAGATCTGGTTTAATGCCCTGATCCGCTGCGTCGAAAAACAAGGACGCTCGGTAACCCGTCATACTTGGTTAGAGTGTCATCAGGACTTTCCGTCATTTGATGGTAATCATCCTCTAAAAATGGTTTCTCTGACTCTCAGTTAATAGAACTTATGGTTTCATCAGCTACCGTAGCAGTATGATGCCAACACACAAACCTTACCCTGAATTAAAGCCCGCCTAAGGTAAGTTTGGCTGGATCTAACAGTTTCTCAAGCTTTTCTCGAGAAATATCAGTTTCTTCCTCGGCCACATCCAGCACAGCTCGATTTTCTTTATAAGCCTTCTTGGCAATTTCGGCAGCCTTTGCGTAACCAATAATGGGATTGAGTGCAGTAACTAAAATAGGATTACGCGCCAAGGCTTTCTGCAATTGCACCTCATTGACCTTAAATGTCGCTATAGCCTTACCTGCCAACAGGTAGCTGACATTAGCGAGTAAACTAATACTCGATAGCAAGTTATCGGCAATCATCGGCAGCATAACATTTAATTCAAAATTACCCGCCTGACCGCCGACAGTAATGGCACTATCATTACCTATGACCTGGGCCGCAACCATAGTAGCCGCCTCAGGGATCACAGGGTTGACCTTGCCTGGCATAATCGATGAACCTGGTTGTAGGGCTTGTAACTCAATCTCACCCAATCCCGCCAATGGTCCCGAATTCATCCAACGTAAATCATTAGCTATCTTCATCATAGATACTGCAGTTGTTTTTAGCTGCCCTGACAATGAAACAGCTATATCTTGTGTGCCAATATGACTGAAGAAATTATTAGCAGGAATAAACGTGAGCCCAGTAGCCTGACTGAGATGATAATTAAACTCAACTGCAAAATCCTTATGGGCATTGATACCAGTGCCAACGGCCGTCCCACCCAGCGCTAAGCTCTGTAATCTCGGCTTAATTCCATCAATCAGATCTATATTTTGTTCTATCTGAGCCGCCCAACTCAACAAGCTCTGACTCATACGCACAGGCATGGCGTCCATAAGATGAGTTCGGCCCGTCTTTATATGATGATCAACTTCCGCAGCTTTATGCTTAATCACTTTAAGCAGATGTTCAAGCGCAGGTAGTAGACGACTTTCCAATTCCATGGCGGCACTGATATGAATACAGGAAGGAATAATATCATTACTACTCTGACCATAATTAACATGGTCATTAGCGCATACGGTTCTATTAATCATTGTAGATGCTAGAGTGGCTAGTACTTCGTTGGCATTCATGTTGGAACTCGTACCCGATCCAGTTTGAAACACATCCACCGGGAAGTGCTGCATCATGTCCTGTTCATCAAGTAACCAAGACACAGCATCGGAAATACCATCAGCCATGTCTCGTGGCAGCAATGCTAACTGTGCATTAGCCTGAGCTGCAGCCGATTTAGCCAACAGTAAGGCACGAATGAAAGCTTCTGGCATTCTCTTGCCACTGATAGGAAAGTTATTTACTGCTCGCTGTGTTTGGGCTCCATATAACGCTGAATATGGCACATCAAGCTCTCCCATGCTGTCTCTTTCAATACGTGTATTCATGATTTTCCTATTCAATATTCATAACATAGTATCGATTCAATCAATGAGCCAAGCCCGCTTTGAAAAACTGACTAGTGACTCTTAACTCATAGAACAATTGTTTAAGTTCTTGCTTCTGAATCTCTGAATCTACCAACCTAGAAAGTGCACTTAAAGGTTGGTAGATATTATCTAAACACCACATTCGTCAATGCCCTTCGAGCATGTCATCAGATAAAGTATCGAGCAATAATCGATACTCTGCCACATGTAGAGACCAAGCTGCGTGTTTACAGGCTCCCATCAAGGCTTGCTCCATAGAAAACCAGATCAACACCAAACTAGGATTATTACTCTCTTTTCCCTGCCGTATCTTATGACGCAGCACATTTATCGCAGGATCTTGACTATTGAACTGTGGAAAGCATTGGCACATACAAAAAACCTAACGATAATGACAATCAATATCATTAATAGGCTGTATATTCAATATGTCAATCGTATTTACTTAGGAAGGCTTAAACGATAAAAAGAGTTTCATTAGGAAAATACCTGTAAGCGAGCCAGAATACTGAACGTTTTGAATCTGGGCTCTTTACCTATAGCCCTGAATCGATATGACCCTAGGGAAATCTGGCTAATCGCTTGGCATACATATATCCGGTTTACTTCAAAGTGCAGGTTTCAGGGTAGACTGGGCGGATCCAATTCAAGGCGTATTGCTGATGCATTGTTGAAATAATGATATCTCCATTAGCAATATCATTACATTAGCTTAAAAAGCATACTGTTGTTCACTAATCTCATCGCCAAACTAAAAACTTCCATTCGGACATTTAAGCAGTATTACTCAATCATGGATATTTTTAACCTTACTTTGAGCTTATTCACCTAGGTCATTTTGTCTCTTCGGATGTAATGCTAACAATAAATTGTCGTTTATTACTCATAAGGTCACAGACTTATACTATTACTCTCAAGGTAAATAATAAGATATAAATACAATATACTGATAAATAACGAATTTAAAATAAAATAAAATAAAATAAAATCTAATAGCTTGTCGACATTTCAAGCATTACCGCTTACAAAATTGGGACATATTGACCCACACGAATGAGTCAATATGTCCCAACCTATAGAATCGCAGCGGTACAGAGTTAACAACCAATAAGAACCGCTAAATACACATATATTTAGAATTTAAAACCAATATTAATATAATACCAGAATAAAAAACTATTTTATTAATTTTGAGATGTTGATCGTAACAGACTTATTGTCAGTATAGGTTACTTTTAAGATAATCTAAAATAATAGGAGCTTTAGAATAACACCACATCAATCAAGAATAATGAATTCGGTTGATAGTGGCTCACGACCCTAAAGCACGCTGTGTGAGGTTAAGTAATTTTGATGTATTGCTTATAACCTTTATAAAACAATGAGAGGCTAATATGGACAGACGACAGTTTTTTAAACTGTGTGGCTGCGGAGCGACAACATCGGCCATATCGGCGCTGGGCTTAATGCCCGGAACCGCTATTGCTGCGCCCCGTAGGTATAAGTTGCTAAAAGCAAAAGAAACCCGCAATAACTGCTGTTATTGCTCTGTGGGTTGTGGCTTATTAATGTACAGCCACGGCAGTAACGGCAAAAATGCAGAAAAGGCTATCTTTCACATCGAAGGCGATGCAGATCATCCTGTTAACCGTGGCTCTCTTTGCCCTAAAGGTGCCGGCTTAATAGACTTTATTAATAGCCCAAACCGTAATCAGTTCCCTGAAGTACGCGAGCCCGGTACCAATGAGTGGAAACGTATCAGTTGGAATGAGGCATTCGGTCGTATAGCTCGCCTGATGAAAGATGATCGTGACGCTAATTTCATCGAAAAAAATAGCGATGGAAATACAGTAAACCGTTGGTTGACCACTGGCATGATGACCTCATCGGCCCAGCCGAACGAAGGCGCCTTTATTACCCATAAGTTTGCTCGATCTCTTGGCCTAGTTGCCATAGATACTATTGCACGTAACTGACACTCCCCAACGGTAGCAAGTCTTGCTCCAACATTTGGGCGCGGTGCCATGACCAACCACTGGATCGATATTAAAAACTCTAATGTCGTGGTGATTATGGGCGGTAATGCTGCAGAGGCACATCCTGTCGGTTTCGGCTGGGTGACAGAAGCCATGGAACACAATGGTGCTAAGTTGGTCGTTGTAGACCCTCGTTTTAACCGCAGTGCAGCACTGGCAGATTGCTATGCCCCATTGCGAAGTGGTACAGATATCGCATTTTTGCTCGGTCTTAGCCGCTATCTTATCGACACCAAACAAGTGAACTATGACTATGTAAAGGCCTATACCAATGCCAGCTATATAGTGCGTGAAGATTTCGAATTTAATGAAGGCTTGTTTAGCGGTTTCGATGAGAAAAGCCGTACCTATGACAAAGAAAGCTGGTACTACGAATTTGATGATCAAGGCTATGCCAAGGTTGATGAAAGCCTGAATCACCCTCGCTGTGTGTGGAACTTACTAAAGCAGCATGTGGAACGCTACGATTTTAAAACCGTCAGTAATATTACCGGTACTCCCGTTGAGGATTATGAGAAAGTTTGTGCTCTTATCGGCAGCACTCATACCCATGATAAAGCGGCAACCTTTATGTACGCCTTAGGTTGGACTCACCACACTAAAGGGACTCAAAACATCCGTTCCATGGCCATGGTTCAGTTACTGCTGGGTAACATAGGTGTTTTAGGTGGTGGTGTTAACGCCCTACGTGGTCACTCAAACGTGCAGGGTGCAACAGATATGGGACTTTTATGCCAAGCTCTGCCTGGTTACCTTAAGCTACCAAGTGATAAAGATACTGATCTACAGACCTATCTTGCTCACCATACTCCAAAACCTTTGCGTCCTGGGCAAACGAACTATTGGTCTAATTACTCTAAGTTCTTCGTCTCACAGATGAAAAGTTTCTGGGGTGAAAACGCCAGCAAAGAAAATAGCTTCGGCTACGACTGGCTGCCTAAATGGGATCTGCAATATGACTTTACCAAGCACATCGACATGATGTACCACGGTGAGGTTAATGGCTACTTTATTCAAGGAGTTAATGCCATTAGCTCCATGCCTAACCGCAATAAAACATTAGCGGCATTTAGCAAGCTTAAATTCATGGTCGTCATGGATCCATTAGCAACTGAAACCTCTGTATTCTGGCAAAATGACAGCGAGTTTAACGATGTGGATCCAAGCAAAATCAAGACCCAGGTATTCAGGCTTCCCACCACGCTATTTGCCGAAGAGGAGGGCTGTATCGTCAACTCGGGGCGCTGGATGCAATGGCACTGGAAAGGAGCTAACGCACCGGGAGAATCTAAGCCTGATGCAGAGATCTTGTCCGGTATCCTGATGAAGCTTAGAGAGCTTTATAAAGAGGAGGGAGGAGTATTGCCCGAGCCTATACAAGCGGTAAATTGGGACTATCACGACCCCTATTTCCCACATGGCGCCGAGGTGGCTAAGGAGCTTAATGGTATTGATCTTAAAACTGGTAAGCAGCTAGATAGTTTCAGTCAGCTTAAAGATGATGGTAGCACCGCATGCGGTTGCTGGATCTATTCAGGTTCCTGGACCGAAGAGGGCAACATGATGACCCGCCGAGATAACTCGGATCCATCTGGTAAAGGTATCACACCGGGTTGGGCATTCGCATGGCCTGCTAACCGTCGTGTACTCTACAACCGAGCCTCTTGTGATGTTAATGGCAAGCCTTGGGATCCAAAGCGCACTATCGTTGAGTGGAAGCATGGCAAATGGCATGGAATAGATCAGGGCGATTTTAATATGAAGTTGACGCCACAAGAATCAGCCCATCCATTTATCATGCAACCGGAAGGTGTGGGACGCTTCTTTGCCCTTAAACATCTGGTGGAAGGACCTTTCCCTGAGCATTACGAGCCTATGGAATCGCCCATTGGTACCAATCCGCTACATCCGAAAGTGATCAGTAACCCAGTGGTACGTATGCTCGACGGTGTTGCAGAAACCTTGGGATCACATTCTGATTATCCTTATGTTTGTACCACTTACTGTGTCACTGAACACTTTAACTTCTGGACTAAGCACTGCCGTCTGGCGGCGATCTCCATGCCCGAAACCTTCGTTGAAATCGATGAGGTATTGGCTGCAGCTAAAGGGATCAATAACGGCGACTGGGTCACCGTTAGCTCCAAGCGCGGCAGTTTGAAGATCAAAGCGTTAGTGACTAAACGTTTGCAACCGCTCAAAGTTAATGGACAGCTAGTACACACAGTGGGTTTACCACGTCACGGTGGCTATAACGCACTGACTCGTAAGAGTAGCAGCTGCAACATTCTGACCACTGAAGTAGGTGATGCAAACACCCAGGTGCCTGAGTTTAAGGCGTTTTTGGTAGATATTGTTAAGTTGAAGGGGATCTAATTATGTCTGCTCAAGATATTATTTTAAGCTCAGGAACCTCTAAGCTAACCCCTGCAGCGCAGGTAAGAAAGAAGCTTAGCAAGGTGGCGAAGCTATTCGATGCTACCAAGTGTAACGGCTGTAAGGCCTGTCAGGTGTCCTGTTCCGAATGGAACGATCTGCGTGCACCTATTGGTGAGTTTACCGGTAGCTACCAAAACCCCGCCGATCTCTCATCCGAGTGCTGGACCTTAATGAAATTTAATGAGGTCACAGACGAACAAGACAAGCTACGCTGGCAGTTCAGTCATACAGCCTGTATGCATTGTGACGACCCAGCCTGCTTGACAGCCTGTTCGACCAAGGACGCCATTGTTCAACATGCCAACGGCATAGTGAACTTTGACTCTGACAAGTGTATCGGTTGTGGGTATTGCGTCGTCGCCTGCCCCTTTGATGTCCCTAAGTTAGATTCGGTGGATCAGAAAGCCTATAAATGCACCATGTGCTCCGACCGACTGCAAGTTGGTCTGGAGCCATCATGTGTGAAGTCATGTATCACAGGTGCACTCAAGTTTGGCACCCGTGAAGACATGCTGTTTATTGCAGACTTGCGTATTAAGCAGCTTCACGAAAAGGGCTTTACCAAAGCCGGACTATACAACCCACAAGGTGTTGGTGGCACAGGTATGATGATGATTCTACATGATATAACTCAACCACAAAGCTATGGCTTACCAGCCGATCCTAAGACCAGCCTGCCAATCAAACTTTGGCAAGATGTGGTCAAACCTCTAGGAGCAGTCGGGATTATCGCCACCGTGGCGGTAGCTTGTCTACACCGCATCACAGTGGGCCGAAATATTGTCGATGAAAGTGATGATGGCACTAGTGAGGAAAATGAACCAATCGAGTTAGATCCCCCCAACCAAACAAGTCAGATAAGGAGCAACACTCATGAATAAGCAGGAGATGATTTTGCGCCATAAGCTGTTCGATCGGATCTGCCACTGGTTTATCGTGGCGATGGGGCTAGTGACCTTTCTCACTGGTTTCGCTTTCTTCTTTCCGTCCTTCCAATGGCTAGGCTCTATTGCAGGTACACCGCAGATGGCGCGCTTTGTTCATCCCATTGCCGGCTTGATGATGTGTCTGCCGCTGATATTGATACTAGTGCGCTATTACCACCATAACAAGTGGGAAAAGAATGACTTGAAATGGATGTTGGCTATCAAGGATGTGATGCTTGAAAACGAGGACAAGATCCCCGCGATTGGCCATTACAATCCGGGTCAAAAGGTATTGTTCCGCACGTTTGTGGTGACCTCTATCGTATTGATGATCACTGGGATCATGATGTGGCAGCCCTATTTTGCGCCTTACTTTACCTCCTCCTCTATCGAGTGGGCTATTCTACTGCACGCCGTTTGCGCGGTGATCATGTTTATTTTCGTGATAGTACACTTTTGGATGGCAACCTGGGTAGAAGGATCTGTGGCAGGCATGTTGTATGGCACCGTTTCCAGAGCCTGGTGTAAAAAGCACCATCCCAACATGCTAAAGGATCCTGAACTAAAGACGATTAAGCAGGAAAAACACTGATTATGAGCACAGCAATACACGACGCTAAAGAAATCCCAGCACATAAACTGGATATCAAAACTCTGATCCCGGCCGATCCAAAACTTGTCTATCAACTGCGAGCTGCAAGGTTAGCCGAACTGGCTGAAAAGTCGGGGTTACCAGACTACTTTCGCCTGCTAAACCTGCTCGTTAGTGCACAGGAAAAGCTTGCTAAGCAGACTGACTTGCTAGAGAAGAGCAGCTTTGGCCCCAAGCCTAAGTTTAATCTTGAGCAAAACCAGCCTATGGCTCAGGGACATTTTGAGTGGGAAAACTATTGGCAGTCGGTATTGCTGGAGCTTATCAGTGATCTCTTGCCAAAACTGTCTGCTAAAAATGGAACTGAGATTACAAAGGTACTAAAAGAGTTAGCCAGCACTGAAACACAAACACTACAGCAATATGCTGAAACCATGCTACTCGGTAAATTTGCTGATGTTCCAACAAAATACACATTGTTTATTTGGGCTGCTCTGTCGGTCTACTGGTCCCACTGGGCAACAGATATTGCTAGAACCTTAGCCAAAATTGGAGAAGGTCATAAAACTTTGTGCCCGGTTTGTGGTAGTCACCCTGTAGCAAGTGTGATCAAGGAAGAGCCTCGCTCTGGTTTACGATATTTGCATTGCAGCTTATGCGAAACCCAGTGGCATCAAATCCGCGCCGAGTGCACGAGTTGCGGCGAAGACAAAGGGGTCTTCCTTTGGGCTGAAACAGAAACTGAGGCAGCAATACGCATCGAAAGCTGTGACACCTGTAAGGGATATACCAAAATGTTGTTTACCAATATTAACCCCAAACTGGAGGTCGCAGTCGATGATTTGGCAACACTTATGATGGATCAACACATAGTAGAGCAAGGCTATTTATCCACCACGGTTAATCCGCTTTTGCTGGCCCACGAGCAGTAAAGGAACTGCCGTCAGGGCAACTGACTCAAGTTCAATGAGACACTAAACCTGACGTTATTTCTCTACCCTCAGTAAATAACGAAATTTAACATAAAGCACATTAATCAGATGACTCAAACTATCAAGATAACTGCAGATCTTTACCGTTCACTGCCAGCCATGGACAGTCTGCTGATGAACAAAACGGTGATAAAACTCAAGAAGGAGTATGGCGACGCCTGGGTAAAGTCTCAATTAAGTCAGCTTATCAATCGAGCAAGATATCACATTGCCGAGCGAGAAATACTGCCAAAATATTGTGCGACACCTGAGTCACTGATTAAAGCGTTAGCTCAAAAATTGTCAGATGCCCAGCGCCACAGTCTTCAACCCGTCTGGAACTTAACCGGCACTATCTTGCATACTAACTTAGGCCGTTCTCAGTTATCTGAAAGTGCGATATCGGCTGTAACTAGAGTGATGCGCTACCCCACTCCCCTCGAGTTTGAGTTAGAAGCAGGCAAACGGGGCCATAGAGATCAAGCCATAGGAAAAATATTAAACCAGTTAACAGGCTCCCAAAGCTGTTGCTTGGTTAACAATAATGCCGCCGCCGTACTCTTGATGCTCTCGTGCATTGCGACGGGTAAAGAAGTTATCGTCTCCCGCGGTGAACTGGTTGAAATTGGCGGCGCCTTTCGTATCCCAGACATCATGCGCCAAGCTGGCTGTAACCTAATCGAAGTAGGCAGTACCAATCGTACCCACTTACGAGACTATGAGGCCGCTATCACCGAGAATACTGCCGCTATCATGAAAGTTCATACTAGCAACTATCATATTCAAGGCTTTACCACGGCAGTAAACGAAAAAGCCTTAGCTAACCTTTGCCAGCAACATCAAATTTCTCTGATCTCAGATCTCGGTAGCGGCGCCCTCACCGACTTAACGACATTTGGCTTAGGCGACGAACCCAAACCACAACAGATGTTAGCCGACGGAGTCAATCTAATCAGTTTTTCCGGTGACAAATTGCTAGGAGGCCCACAAGCTGGAATTATCCTCGGTGATGAGAACCTTATCGCTTTACTACAGCAACACCCACTCAAACGTGCACTACGCTGTGACAAGATGACCTTAGCTGCACTCGAAGCCACACTTTTGCTGTATCACAATCCCCAAAAACTGAAACATGAATTACCCATGCTCCGCAAAATGTCTCGTCCATTATACGAGCTAGAACAATTGGGCCAATTATTCATGATTGAGCTGCCTGAGTTCTTTTCCCCTCATTTCAACCTAGCCATTACCCCTAGCCAAACACAGGTTGGCAGTGGATCTCAGCCAGATACCTTAATTGAGTCATTGGCGCTCACTTTCACACCGACGACGAAAAGCCAATATCAAATCCATCAACTGGATCAAAAATTTAAGCAGAACCAACGTCCTATTATTGGTCGAATCAGTAATAATCAATATTTGTTGGACCTTCGCGGCGCAGAGCAAGAAGTACATTTAATCAATGCGCTCAAAGAGGTGGGGCAAAAATTGTGATCATTGTCACAGCAGGTCATGTGGACCATGGTAAGACGACCCTGCTCCAAGCCTTAACAGGAACGGATACCGACAGGCTTCCCGAGGAGAAAAAGCGCGGCATGACTATAGATCTTGGTTATGCCTTTATGGATATCGGCCAAAACAGCCGCCTCGCTTTTATCGATGTGCCAGGTCATGAAAAATTTATCAGTAACATGCTAGTGGGTGTGAGCAGTGCCAAGAATGCCATGTTAGTGATCGCCTGTGATGACGGTGTGATGCCACAAACTATAGAACATTTGGAGATTCTACGCTTACTCAAGTTGGAACATCTAATTGTGGTACTCACTAAAATAGATCGTGTCAGTGAAGCTCGCGTAAAAGACGTTAAACAAGAAGCCTACCAACTACTGACAAGTTATAAAGGTCATGTAAGCGCTTTATTTACTGTTTCATCGATCACTGAAAGTGGGATTCCCCCTCTACGAGAACATATTAAACACTTAGTCACTAACCAAATAGAAGAAGCAATAACGCATGTCTTCAGGATGGCAATAGATAGAGTATTTAACGTCAAAGGCGCAGGGCTTGTCGCTACTGGCACCGTCATTAGCGGCACAGTCGAGCTAGCTCAAAATCTATTCTCATCCAATCAAGTCCCAACGCTGCGCGTTCGTAATATTCATAGTCAAGGACAAAAATCTCAACATGCAAGCATCGGGCAAAGAGTAGCACTCAATCTGGTAGGTGTTGACTCTCACTTAGGCTTACAACGAGGAGATTGGTTAACTGAATTAAAACCTAAACAGGCATCAGATCGAATTACTGTAATTTTTGATGGACAACAAAGCATTAAGCACTGGCAGAGCGTACATATCTACCACGGTGGCAATCACAGTTTAGCCCGAGTTGTGCTACTACAGACACTCGAAGATCATCGAGCCTTAGTCGAGTTTCAGTTCGAACAGCCAATGCCACTAACCCATCACGATAAACTCATTGTTCGAGATGCCGCAGCAAGCAGTACCTTAGGCGGTGCACAGATTTTGGAGCTGCAACCTACTTTGAGAGGTAAACGTAGGCCTGAACGACTGGATTATTTATCCCTGTTGGCACAGTGTAACTCGCCGAATAGCGCACTTGAATTCCAAAGCCTGATAACTCCGACTCTAAAAACAGATTTCTGCTGGGGGTGGCAACTAAATGCTGAACAATTACATGAGCTATCAAAGCAAACTCAGTTGCAAAGTATTGCTGATTATATAGTTCATCCAAAACTACTTGAACAGATATCAAGCCAGTTATTATCTATTATCCATGACTATCATAACCAGTTCCCCGATCAACTAGGATTAGCAATCAGCCGAGTTCAGCGTATGAATCGAGGAAAATCCCCCTTTGAAATAACCAGATATATTATTGCTAACCTCTGTAAGAAAAAGCAACTGCAGATGAGTCGAGGCTTGATTCATCTTCCCAAACACCATATTGCACTGACAAAGGAGGAGTCTTTACTTTGGCAGAGCATGTCCGCTCAGTGCCAACTAACTAATGCGCCTCTTTGGGTGAGTGACTTTGCCATACTCAATGATATAAATCTAAAATCGATACGAAATTTCTGCTACAAATTAGTTCAATTGGGTTTTTTAACTTCGATATTAAAAGACAGATATGTCATGAGTGAATCTATCTATCACTATGCGGATCAGATCCGAATTCATATTGACAAACATGAAGAAATAAAAACAAAAGAATTTAGAGAATTAGTTAATCTAGGCAGAAAAGCCAGCATACAAATATTAGAATTTTTTGATAGAAGTGGATTTACTTGTAGAAAATACAGGTCTAGCAGTAGAAAAATAAGAGACTGTGAATTATTTATTAAATAAAAATTGGCGGAAGAACATAGGAGTCGAACCTACCCGGGACTGCTGGCAGCCCCACCCGGATTTGAAGTCCGGACGCCTCACCGGAGACGACGTTCTTCCTCAACAATGGATAGATAATAAATAACTTAGTTCAAGCACGCAACAATAATAATTTATTAATTTAACAACTGTGAGCTATGACAACTAATAAGAAATAAACCTTGATTAGTGGAATTTATTTAAAGGAATAACTATTATGAGTTCAGTTAAAGCTCAAATTAAAAGTGTTATTGAATATAAGAATGTCAAATGTTTTAGAAATTTAAGGACATCAGAAATTATAGAGTCAGTTGCATCCGAAGTTAGAGTTGCGCTGATATACAATGGAATTTCACACACTGTTATGATGGCGAGCCCTGCAGATCTTGAATATTTCGCCATAGGGTTTACACTTTCAGAGCGCATCGTAAACAAGATGTCAGAGATAAAATCAATAGACATAAAAATGAATGACAAGGGTGTACTCATTTATATTGAAATTACTAACCGTTGTTTCATGGCATTAAAAGATCAGCGGAGAAATATGGCAGGAAGAACAGGATGTGGTTTATGTGGCGTGGCACAGTTAGAGCTAGCAGTAAAGCCTATAATTCGTGTTAAAAATGATAAAACATTCAATATAAACTTATTAAAAAATATATTAAATGATTTATCAAGAGTGCAAACCATATTCAACATCACAGGAGCAACACATGCTGCCATGTCATTGTCAGACACCGGAGACATAATATCAAGTTATGAAGATATAGGTAGGCACATAGCTCTTGATAAACTAATAGGCTACTATTTAAGTAATACAAAATCAACTCCGTCAGCTATTTTATTAACAAGCAGAGCAAGTTTCGAAATGGTACAAAAATCGGCAAGTGCTAACATTGAAATTATATTTGCAATATCTGCAGCCACATCATTGGCTATAGAGTTAGCAGAAGAATCAAATATTACCTTAGTCGGATTCTGTCGTAATAATAGAGCGACTATATATACTCATCATCACCGAATAACCTCAACAAAACTCAATATATTAGAACCACAGGGCAAACGTATGAGTGTTTAGTTTTTATCCAAACCTACTTAAGCTTCTAGGTATATCAGATTCTTGGATCCCTAAATTTCATGAATAGGTTAAATCCAGATGAACCCCCACGGAAAAGGAAATAAAGGATAGGATCCTCTTGCTAAACTTGACGCCAAAAAAATATGGCTCTTCGACGTTTCATATGGATTTAAGGATCTCGGCAGCAGGGCTAGCGATCATGTAAATCATGGTGATGAACGATCCGGTATTCCTGTATCCTCTCACCCTAGCGCGAGCCGCCTGAAACAGACTATTCAGACCTTCCATGCGGGCATTGGTGTAAGTGGATGACCAGCGCTGCAGTATCCTCTCAGCGTGTTTTTCTAATGTCCTCAAAGCTTTCCTCACTGGCTCCAAGGCATTGATCTCTTCGATCTCTGCCAACGTAAACTTGATGAAGTTTGAGATCCTCCATCGTGCTGCCTGTGGACTTCTAGCTTCTCGGATCCAACGACGTTTTTCTTTGACTCGCCATGCTCTGGCAGTATCAAAATCATACTGATCTAATTCCACTAAAGCGGCTTCTTGCTTAGCCGTCATCGGTCCATCAGCCTTTTTCAATACCGCCCAGCGAAGCCCTTTTGGCATATCGTAATGT
>JBAHZX010000127.1:0-9244 GCA_037132815.1 Shewanella sp. | reverse complement strand
CATATATTTACAAAAGCCTTGTTAACTTTCCTGTTTTAAGATTATACTTCTCATATCTTGTCGGAGTGCCTATTGGCTGAGACCGTTTATTCGGGATCCGTTGAACCTGATCAGGTTAAAACCTGCGAAGGAAACAAGCATGATAATTACCATAAGTCATGTGATTTTCTGAACTTAGTTGAATTATTATATCTTGATTCAACCGTTACTCATTTTAGTAACTGATTATCAGAATAAATGTATTTATCGTATTATCTGTGACTTCGAGACTTTGCTCTCGAGTCTGCTATTCAACTCTCCAGGCAAGCAACTTCATTTCAATTAAAGTGAGATTGCTTATGTCAAACCGCCGCGAAACCCGAGCTAAAGCTCAAGAGTTCATCGATACCTTAAAGCCGCTCCAACACCCTAATTCTGAGAAAGTTTATCTAACTGGTAGTCGCGAAGATCTTCGCGTTGGTATGCGCCAAATTATATTGTCCGATACCATGGTGGGAGGTACAGAGTTGAACCCTGTTTTTGAGCCTAACGCGCCATTAAAAGTTTATGATTGTGCTGGCCCTTATTCAGATCCAGATGCCGATATCAATGTCCGCAGTGGCCTAGATAAATTCAGAAATAACTGGATTATAGAGCGTGATGATACAGAGCAACTTATGGGTGCCAGTTCAGGTTTTACCCAGCAAAGACTCGCCGATGATGGCTTAGATCACCTGAGATTCGATTCTCTGCTTCCTCCAAGAAAGGCAAAACCAGGTCTGTGTGTTACTCAGTTACATTATGCCAGGAAAGGGATTATTACCCCTGAAATGGAATATATCGCTATTCGTGAAAATATGGCCCAGTCTGAGATCACTGATGAAGTACTAACTCGTAAGGCTCCGGGTGAAAGTTTTGGTGCCTCAATTTCGCAGCCGATCACTCCAGAATTTGTCAGAAGTGAAATAGCCAGAGGCCGTGCAATTATTCCATTGAACATTAACCATCCCGAAGCCGAGCCCATGATCATAGGCCGTAACTTCTTGGTTAAAGTCAATGCTAATATCGGTAACTCGGCGGTGACTTCATCTATCGAAGAGGAGGTCGAGAAGCTGGTCTGGTCTACTCGTTGGGGGGCGGATACCGTAATGGATCTGTCAACAGGCCGTTATATACATGAAACTCGCGAGTGGATTATTCGTAATTCTCCGGTTCCTATCGGGACCGTGCCTATCTATCAGGCTTTAGAGAAGGTGAACGGTGTCGCCGAAGATCTGACTTGGAAGGTGTTTAAGGATACCTTGATTGAGCAGGCAGAGCAGGGCGTCGATTATTTCACTATTCATGCAGGCGTATTACTGCGCTACGTGCCAATGACAGCAAATCGCCTGACGGGTATTGTCTCTCGTGGTGGATCCATTATGGCAAAGTGGTGTCTGTCCCATCATCAAGAAAATTTCCTTTATGAGCATTTCAGAGATATTTGTAAACTTTGTGCTGCCTATGATGTTTCCTTATCCCTCGGGGATGGTATGCGTCCAGGCTCTATCGCCGATGCGAACGATGAGGCGCAATTTGCTGAGCTTGAAACTTTAGGCGAATTGGTTAAGATTGCTTGGGAGTATGATGTGCAGACCATTATAGAAGGTCCTGGCCATATCCCCATGAATCTTATTAAAGAGAACATGGATAAACAGTTAGAAATATGTGATGAAGCGCCTTTTTATACCTTAGGCCCACAGACGACAGATATCGCACCCGGATATGATCACTTTACCTCAGGCATTGGGGCGGCGATGATCGCCTGGTTTGGTTGTTCCATGCTTTGTTATGTGACACCTAAAGAACACCTTGGCTTGCCGAACAAAGAAGACGTGAAGCAAGGTCTAATCGCTTATAAGATTGCAGCTCATGCTGGGGACGTGGCTAAAGGACACCCCACTGCACAAATTCGCGATAATGCCTTATCCAAGGCTCGTTTCGAGTTTCGCTGGGAAGATCAATATAACCTAGGATTGGACCCACAAACCGCCAAAGCCTATCACGATGAATCTCTACCTCAGGAATCGGCCAAAGTGGCACATTTTTGCTCTATGTGTGGCCCTAAGTTCTGTTCGATGAAGATCAGCCAAGAGGTGCGTGAATATGCCGCGGCTCAGAAACTTGACATGCAGACCAATGCCGAGTTTAAAGCGAGAAGCACTGTTGTGGATAAAGAAAAGGGGATGGCTATGATGTCGGTAGAGTTTAAGGCTAAAGGTGCGGCTCTATATCATCAAGCCGACACGGTAAAACCTGAACTGGATAAGGTTGAGGGTTAACCTGATGGAAAATGTAGAGCAGACTTCGGCGGCTTTAAAGCCAGTTGTGTGGTCAATAGCAGGCTCTGACAGTGGCGGTGGGGCAGGTATTCAGGCGGATTTAGCCACTATTAATGATCTCGCTTGTCATGCTTGCACTGTGATCACTACACTAACGGCCCAGAGTTCAGTAGCTGTTAATCTGGTTGAGCCTGTATCTGATGAGATGCTGCTGGCCCAACTCGATACCTTGCTGCAAGACTTGCCACCTAAAGCTATAAAGATAGGTTTGTTGGCAAATCAGCAGCAAATAGATAGTCTGAGCAGCTGGCTTGCTCTGGACCTTCATGATCATAAGAAGCGCAGTGGTACTGAGATCGCGGTCATTTTAGACCCCGTAATGATAGCCAGTTGTGGTGACAGGCTAGATGGAGCCGACAGTCGGCTTGATTTTACGCCATTTAAAGGCTTGATCACCTTGATCACCCCAAATGCTGTAGAGCTCGGTGAACTGGTCGGAAAAACTTTAACTGATCTGTCCCAGTATCATCTTGCAGCTCAAGACTTGGCGCAATTACTCAGTACGAATGTGTTAGCTAAAGGGGGGGATAGAGGTCCCGCTTGGCGGACAGACGCTGCCCAGGATATCTTTGTCTGCACCCGTGCCGCAGCTTGTTCTGAAATGCATCAGAAACGTAGTTTTTTGTTATCGAGTCAGCGAATTGAATCAAACAATAATCATGGTACAGGTTGTACCCTAAGCTCCGCCATTGCCAGTGTGATGGCCTCAGGTTTTGTGCTCCATGATGCTATTGTCGTGGCTAAGGCCTATGTATCTGCTGGAATAAAACACAGTTATCGTGTGGGTGAGGGATCTGGGCCTTTAGCGCGAACCGCATGGCCTAAAAACCTGAGTTATTTTCCGACGATTAGCAGCTTAGACAATGGCCCTTCTCTTCCTGTTGGGATCAAATTTAAAACAATAGATGAGAGATTGGGTCTCTACCCAGTGGTGTCTGAATTGCCTTTATTAGTTACCTTGCTTAAAGCGGGGGCGAAAACGATCCAACTTAGAATTAAGGATGAAACTGATCCTAAGCTTGAAGAAAAAATCGTGCACGCCATCGCATTAGGGCAGGATTATCAGGCTAGAGTATTTATCAATGATTATTGGGAGTTGGCACTCAAGCATAATGCCTATGGGGTGCATCTAGGCCAGGAAGATCTCTATAATGCAGATCTTAAACGTATTGCTGACACAAACCTCGCACTTGGCGTATCAAGCCATAGTTATTTCGAACTTTTGCTTGCATCGCAAATCACGCCTTCCTATATCGCACTGGGTCATATTTTTCCTACAACCACCAAGGAGATGCCATCTGCGCCGCAGGGATTGATGAAGCTACAACACTATGTGGATCTGTTTAAAGGGCATTACCCCTTGGTGGCAATTGGCGGTATAGATGCTAGCCGTATTGAAACCGTTAAGCGCACTGGAGTAGATGATGTCGCCGTGGTGAGGGCGCTGACTCAATCAGAACAGCCTGACGTTGCATATCAAATGTTAACCTCAGCTTGGGAGCACGCCAATGCCTCTCAGTAATGCTGATTTTTTACGTTACTCACGGCAAATTTTATTACCACAAGTCGGTGAAGTGGGCCAGTTAGAGCTGTTTAAGTCTCATGTAGCCATTGTGGGTGTGGGTGGGCTGGGACATCTGGTTGCTCAGTACCTAGCCGCTGCAGGTATAGGTAACCTGACACTAATTGATGATGACAAAGTTGAGTTGTCTAACTTGCCAAGGCAGCTGCTTTTTAGTGATAAGGACATAGGCGAGTATAAATCAAAAACTGCAGCCCATAAACTTTCGAATGCTTACTCCGGCTGTAGTTTGCAAGCCATAACCGATAAATTAGTCGAGCATAATAGTCAAAATTTACTGGCACACATGGATATTGTCTTCGATTGCACCGATGATTTTAGCACTCGTCAATTGATCAACTTAACCTGTTTTCAAGTAAAAGTTCCATTAATAACCGCCTCGGTAGCTAACTTTAATGGTCAACTTTTTATGGTAGACATGAAATCTGCTCCCGATTCTGGTTGTTATGCCTGCCTATTCCCTGAAGATTCTCTCGTCAGTCAGACCTGCAAGAGTGTTGGAGTTTTAGGCCCTATGGTAGGCGTAATGGCATCAATGCAGACACTGCTTGGTATGAATTTGCTCATGGGGATCCCTGTGCCATCAGGCAAACTACTTAGATTTGATGGCCTTGCTATGCAATGGTGTGAGGCTCGCTTGAGTCGAGATCTTGAATGTAATGTGTGTGGTGGACGAGTGGAACAGCTCAGGAGTGAATGCCAGGAACCTGACTCAAGCTTACATTTTGAAGGGGATCATTAATGAGCCACAAAATATCTGAAAATAATACCAGTGAAACGACAATCAAAGTCATACTCAACGATGAGCCTATGTTCTTATCGACGGGTTTGAATGTATCAGGATTACTCCAGTTGCAAAATATTGCCGCTAATTCTGTTGCACTGGTTCGTAACGGACAAGTATTGCCTAAGTCACTCTGGGAAAAGACCTTGTGCCGTGATGGCGATCAATTTGAAGTATTTGCCCTAGTGGCCGGAGGCTAAGATGTTAACTATTGCCGATCATCAATTTTCATCTCGACTGTTTACCGGTACGGGAAAATTTTCAACATCAGCACTGATGTTAGAAGCAATAAAGTCTTCGGGCTCTGAACTTGTAACTATGGCGATGAAGCGACTCGATCTGAAAACAGGCAGCGATGATATTTTACAACCCTTAATAAGTTGTGGGGTTAAACTCTTGCCCAATACATCGGGGGCCAGAAATGCCAAAGAGGCGATCTTTGCGGCTGAACTCGCCAGAGAAATGTTGGATACTCCTTGGATAAAGCTTGAAATACATCCAGATCCTAAATATCTCATGCCGGATCCAATCGAAACTTTAGAAGCGGCTAAGATCCTCTGTGATAAAGGCTTCATAGTCTTGCCTTATGTCCATGCCGATCCGGTATTGTGCCGTCGACTCGAAGAAGTGGGTTGCGCCGCCGTGATGCCATTAGGTAGTCCTATCGGGTCTAACCAAGGTTTAGTCACAGAGACTTTTCTAAAAATGATCATCGAGCAAGCTAGAGTGCCGGTGATCGTGGATGCTGGAATAGGGGCTCCTTCTCAGGCGACACGTGCCATGGAGCTTGGTGCCGATGCTGTACTCGTCAATACTGCCATCGCCAGTAGTCGCGATCCAGTAGCCATGAGCTGCTGTTTCTCCTCTGCGGTACAGATCGGAAGGAATGCCTACCTTGCAGGGTTAGGTGATGTAAGCTCAGTTGCGATTGAAACCAGTCCTTTAACGGGATTTCTTAATGACTAAATCTAAATTTATCAGGATATGTCCATGAGTTTCCAATCATATCTTCAGGGGATCTCCCGAGAAAAGTTAAAATTAGCTCTTTACTCGACCACGAGTCATGATGTCAAACGTGCACTTAATTCGGCAGAAGGGGATCTCAATAGCCTACTTGCGTTACTATCGCCCGCCGCAGAACCTTATATCGAACAGATGGCTCAACAGTCTGCTCGGCTGACAAGGCAGAGATTTGGCGCCAATATAGGTATGTATTTACCCCTTTATTTGTCGAACTTATGTGCTAACGAGTGTGATTATTGTGGTTTTAGCATGAGTAATAAGCTGAAACGTAAGACATTAAACAGCATGGAACTCGAAGCCGAGATGGCGGAGATCAAAAAACTCGGTTACGACTCTATCTTGCTAGTCTCAGGAGAGCATGAAACTAAAGTCGGCATTGATTACTTTAAACAGGTTTTGCCTCAGGTTAAAAATCAGTTCAGTTATTTGGCCATGGAAGTGCAGCCATTAGCAGAGTCTGAATACGCTGAGCTGGTGGAACTAGGTCTCGATGCCGTGATGATTTATCAAGAGACCTATAATCCTCAGACTTATGCAGAGCACCATACCAGGGGCAAAAAAAAGGATTTCACCTATCGTTTAGACACACCCGAGCGAGTGGCTAAAGCCGGAGTCGACAAGATAGGGCTAGGGGTCCTGTTAGGCTTAGATGATTGGCGTTTAGATGCGCTTTTGTTAGGTCATCACCTTGCTTATCTTGAGTCAAAGTATTGGCGTAGCCGTTACAGTGTGTCATTACCAAGGTTGAGGCCTTGTACTGGTGGGATAACCCCTAAAGTTGAGCTCACCGACAAAGGTTTAGTGCAACTTATTTGTGCATTCAGGTTGTTTAATCAGCAGCTAGATATTAGTTTGTCGACCCGGGAAGCCCCACAACTTAGAGATAACCTATTTTCACTTGGAATAACCCATTTAAGTGCCGGTAGTTCGACTCAACCAGGTGGTTATGTTAATCCAGATACTCAGTTAGATCAGTTTGAGATCAGTGATGATAGAACCCCAGCTCAAGTCAGTCATGCAATGAAGCAAAAAGGGTTAAATCCTGTGTGGAAAGACTGGGAATCAGCTTGGCTTGGGGGGAGGTAACCCTCTAGGTTCGTTTTATCGTGTTATGTACTCGCTCTACTTCAAAATGCGTAATTTCAGTGATAATTTAATCCAGACAGGCGAGGTTGACCGCAGCGCAAAGACAGAGCAAGGTCAACGCAGTATAAATCACTTTAAAATCTCGGGTACATGATCGTCGCATAGCAGCACTGTGATTGCCGCTGAAGCGACTACTTTTAGGGTTATTAAGTGACAATAAACTAATCTAGCGACAACTAGCTAAACTCTTTTTTACCATTCCTCTTTCCTCCCAATGTGTACACCTTTTTTTACAGACTACTTGTGTTTTTTTGTTGGCTGAATGCGTTGAAATGATAACACTTTGAGTGGTGAATGATAATTTGACGTTATATTTAATGTGGGATAGGAGGGACAATCTCTCTTAATAAGCTGTTATGTTTATCTCAACCCTTGTATTTCACAAATCAAAATGGAGAATTATGTGAATAGAATTTTTATTTGTATTGCTTTTTTACTGGTAACGGGTTGCACAAGTATCAAAGTTCAAAAGTTAGAACCATCGGCACAGGTTAGTCACGTCTGCATTGAAGAAAACCCCAAAGTGATTGTGCACGACTTTTTGCCTGTTGTGCAAAAAGGTTTTAAACGTCATGGAATAACCACTGAAGTATATGAAAGTACTATGCCAAATTATTGTAAATATAATTTAACATATACAGCGCTAAAAACGTGGGACATGGCTATGTATATGCATCATGCAGAATTGTGGCTGTATCGTGGTAAAAAAAATATTGCCTACGCAGAATACCATCTAAATGGTAAAGGTGGTTTAGCGCTAAACAAATGGGCAAGTGTTGATTCAAAAATGGATCCTGTTATAAATTAACTTCTATCTGGCTACTCTCCTGAAATGGTAGACGCTTACCGAAAAGCCATCCCTACAAATAGGCCTGAAAATATGAAGCCTGCCGATAGTACAGAAAACCAATTAAGAAAATTTTAAAAATGGCTTGCTGAGGGGCTCATAACTCAAAAAGAGTATGATTCAGAAAAACAAAAACTATTAGAAAAATAAAACGTATAAGGATAGGCCGCGCGCAGCCGCGTCCTTATCCCAAGTGTTGAACAAGCCCGAGCTTGCTGGAATCGATACCTTTATATAGTAATTATCGACGTAAGAACTTACACCATTATTGGTTGACTGGGGCTATGTCATTTTTTATAAGGTGCAGCAATCCATTGGCATTAGCTGCCAATCAATTAACTTTATATATCAGTGCCTTAATCACCTCCTTTTAGTTTATCTGTTGCTGTAACGTAAGCGGGTGGTGATCACCACCCGCTTACTGTTCTCCTAGAACAGCAACCTCAATTAGGTTGCCTCTAGTCAGTATTTAGGATGAAACGATAGAGATGGGTTTTATTTTTTCTGCCGCAGAGCGGCTTCGTTCAACAAGCAAATCAATCAGGACAAATAACAGTTGGCCATCGCTTCGCGATTATAGCCAACCATTATTTTCCGCTTAGCAAGGCGTTAGCAATACATCAAGGGTCGAGTCAATCATGGGAAATGGTAGAAATTCTCATCGCAGAAAATGCTGGTGATAAATTAATAAATATTAAGCAGACTGAACTAGTTAGCGGTAAAGGTATTGTTGGAGATCGCTATTATAATAAGCTAGGCACTTTTTATGAAAAACTTAAAAACACTGGTGATTTCGAAGTTACGCTAATTGAATGTGAGGAAATTTTAGCATTCAATACCGAAACAAATTTGTCATTGATAGGTTCTGATTTTCGACGTAATATTGTTACAAATGATATTAGGTTAAACAATTTAGTTGGTAAAAGCTTTAAGATTGGTGAAGTTGAATTTCAAGGAGTAAGGCTTTGTCAACCTTGCAAATATCTAGTGAGCATACTTGGCAAAGTTGTTATGGAAAAAATGATGGATAAATGCGGGTTAAGAGCAATTATCGTTAAAAGTGGGAACATTTCCATTAATGACAGCATATCGTAGTGTTAACAAGCTATTATCAGCCTCTTAATGTGGCGTTATGTGACTTTCCTATTTAGGGGGTTAATTTGAAAATTGTTTATTTAGCAAATCATAAAGAACTACTACCTAAGGTAGCAGGATGGTATTTTGAATAATGGGGAAGCTTTCTTGAAGATCCATTAACGAATGCATTAGCATGTTAGACATGCTCTTTAGGGAAGATGAGTCGAGAATACGTAAGAAGCTAGGACCCTAGTGTTTGATGTGACCGTATTTAACATAATATACATTGTGCGCACTTGGGCCTGTCAGTCTCTGAGCCACTTTTTAATGAGTCTTTGGTACCAATATGTCGTTACTGGAAATAAGCTGTTAAAACGGCTAAGACTTACAATTAGCAACCGTTCATCATTTGTCATGCGCTCAGA
>JBAHZX010000091.1:0-6907 GCA_037132815.1 Shewanella sp. | reverse complement strand
ACTAACACACGCTCATAGTTAGAACAGATTAGAACAAATTAGGTAAATTAATATGCAAAATCCGCACATTCTGATTGTTGAAGATGAAGCCGTTACCCGTAATACGCTAAGAAGTATTTTTGAAGCTGAAGGATATGTGGTAATTGAAGCCAATGATGGTGCAGAAATGCATAAAGCCATGCAGGAAAATAAAATTAACCTGGTTGTTATGGATATTAACCTTCCTGGCAAAAATGGACTTCTGTTAGCACGTGAACTTCGTGAAATAAACAATATCGGTCTAATCTTCCTAACAGGCCGAGATAACGAAGTTGACAAAATTTTAGGTCTTGAAATTGGTGCAGATGACTATATCACTAAGCCATTCAACCCTCGAGAACTGACTATTCGTGCTCGCAACCTATTGACCCGAGTGAATAGTGCAGGTACAGCATCTGAAGATAAAAATAGTGTTGAATTCTATCGTTTCAACGGTTGGAGCCTTGAGATCAACAGCCGCTCTTTGGTCAGCCCACAAGGTGAGACATACAAACTGCCACGTAGCGAATTCCGCGCTATGCTGCACTTTGTTGAGAATCCAGGAAAAATCCTTAGCCGTGCCGACCTTTTAATGAAAATGACAGGCCGCGAGCTTAAACCACATGACCGTACTGTTGACGTAACCATTCGCCGTATCCGTAAGGACTTTGAAAGCTTACCTGGTACGCCAGAAATTATCGCCACCATTCACGGTGAAGGTTATCGCTTCTGCGGTAACTTAGAACAAGCATAAAGCTAAGGTTTTATACTTGTAAAAACCAGCCCAAGGGCTGGTTTTTTTATGTCTGTAATAAGCCTAAAGCTTAACTCTTACCTATCACTTACAACGCTTAGACTCTACTCAAAACTATCTCTAGCGACTCGGAACTGACTTCAACTCTCTCTCTAAAAAATCGGCCAGAGAGCGATAAAGGTGTGTTTTAACTTTTACGCCACGCATTGAATGCTTAGAGCCCGGATAATCTATCATTTGGAAAAGCTTGCCTTCATCCTGCAACGCCTTATACACCTTAGTGCTATTTTCAAATAACACATTGTCATCGGCCATGCCATGATATATCAGTAAACCAGACTGATAACCTTTTACATATGGCAACACACTACTGGCTTCATAGCCTTCAGCATTCTCTTGCGGATGACCCAGATAACGCTCGGTGTAGTGAGTATCATAGAGAGTCCAATCAGTCACTGGCGCCCCAGATATTGCGGCTTTAAAATAATCCGGCGCCTTAAATAACCCCATTAATGCCATATAGCCACCGTAGCTATGACCGTACAAGGCAATATTATCACTATCAACAAAAGCAAGACTGCGCAGGTAATCGACACCTGCGATCTGATCATTCACTTCAGCTTCACCTAAATGCTGATAAATCACCTGTTCAAACTGAGTTCCACGGTGAGCCGATCCCCTGTTATCAAGCTGGAAAACTATATAGTCTTGTTGGAGTAAATACTGAGTAAAGTAATCGTGCCCGCTCCAACTGTTAACGACCAACTGAGCATGAGGACCGCCATAAACACGAACGACGACTGGATACCGCTTATCTTCGCTAAAATTAGTGGGTTTAAACAGACGATAATGTAACGCTTGGCCGTCTTCTGCCTTAATTTGACCAAATTCAGGTAACTGCCACAATCCAAAGAAGGGATAGAGAGGATGGTTCTCAACCACTTCATTCTGCTCGACCCAGGCTAACTGTTGCCCCTTTTCACCGTGCAGGCTTATTTGAGGCGGTTGAGACAGGCTGCTAAAATAGTCTAGATAAACGGCTTCATTCTCGGCAAATACGGCGGAATGCATTCCCGCTCGCCGACTGATATTATCGATTTCACCACCGTCTAAGGGTACGCGGTAAAGATGCTTCTCGGTGATCAGAGTTTTGCGGCCGGTGAAGTAAACCCAACCATTTTTTTCATCCACTAGTTCGACTTCATCAACTGCCCAGTCTCCTGATGTCAGCTGCTTTTTCACCTTACCGTCTAACCCTATTAGATACAGGTGATTAAAACCATCACGTTCTGAAGCCCAAATAAAGCTCTCTTGCTGCTTTAAAAAATAAAGATCCTTATTAAGGTTCACCCAAGCAGCGCTACGCTCTTCTACTAAAGTTTTAAATTTATCGGCCTGAGCAAGAGACACCACTCTGAGATCTAAGCTTCGCTGATCTCGACTCTGCCATTGATAAGATAAACGTTTACTATCAGGTAGCCAGTTAACTCTGGGCAGATAAATATCTTGCTCTTTGCCAAGGTCTATCCAGTTTACATCCTGTTCGGCGAGTGTCACCACAGCGAGTTTAATCGTGACATTATTTTTGCCCGCATAGGGATATCTTTGTTCGGTTAACTTAATACCATCGGCATAAATCTCATTGCGGGTCACCAACTCAACGCCGGATTCATCGATACGAGTATAGGCAATGGCTGACTCATCGGGAGACCACCAATAGCCCGTCATGCGAGCCATCTCTTCCTGAGCGACAAACTCGGCCATGGCATTTTTTATCGTCCCACCGCCATCTGTCGTCATCGCGGTTAGCTTGCTGGTTTTGAGCTCTAACACGAACAGGTTTTGATCTCGTACAAAAGAGACATAATTGCCCTTAGGAGATAAACGCGCATCGGTAACAAAACCCTCCCCCGTAGGTAGCAACTTAACCTCGGCATCGTCAACCGAAAAGTAATACAGCACGCCAGAAGCTGGAATGAGTATGGCTTGGCTATTATTAGACCAGAAGTACTCCATGATCCCCTGACCATATATTCGTTGGCGTTCTCGCCTAGCCTTCTCTTCATCTGAAAGCTCACCGATGGTAAGCTTATCTGCATCAAGTAGTATCGATTGCTTACCGCTGGCCACATCCATCTGCCATAAATCATAGAAATACTGATCGTCTTCTCGTCCAGCAAGATAGGTTACTTTTTTACCATCTGGAGAAAGCTTAAGCCCTCTAGGGCTAGTGCCAGCCAATGCGGGAGATGCGGATAATCTTTCGATACTCAGAGGCGTAGTTCCCCCTTCAAATGAACTGTCTTTCTCTGCATTTTCTGTACTCGTGATTGTCGAACAAGCTGTATTTGATAAAATCATCGGAACCGCCAATAGCGCTGATGTCATCCATTTTATTGTCATTATTATGTCCTGGATTTAGATGTAATTGCCGCAGGCCTTCATGAACAAACGACATAAATATCGCAGACATTGTGCACTAAAGTCAGCAAAAACCAAAACTCATCGTCGTGGTTAAAACTTGTCGCGCTCTCACACTGAAAAAAAAATCAATCTCAGGTATGATCGCACCCAATAAAAGCACTCACATTGACCGACCTCAAACTCGAGTTCAGCTCGAACTTGTATAGGAAATCACATGCAGACTTTGGCCCAAAATCTGACATCACAAGGTATAAATGCCTCGCTGACTCAGCTTATTCACACCTTAGCAAATACCTCAAAAGAAATTAGCCAAGCCGTTCGTCACGGTGCTCTCGCTGGCGTACTCGGAGCCACTGAGCATGAAAATGTTCAAGGTGAAACCCAAAAGAAGCTGGATGTTATTACTAACGATATGCTTAAAAATGCACTGGATAAGGACAATTCTGTCCGCGGATTGGCATCTGAAGAGGAAGACTTTATCGTCGAAGTGGGTGCTAAGGGTGACTACCTTGTCTGTTTCGATCCATTAGATGGCTCATCGAATATCGACATAAACTCGTTAGTAGGTACTATCTTCTCGATTCTTCCCGCCCCTGAAGGTGAACTCACAGAACAACGTTTCCTCCAAGCGGGTAATAAGCAAGTGGCTGCCGGTTATGTCTTATATGGTCCTTCGACGATGTTAGCCCTTACCACAGGTCAAGGTGTTCAATTATTTACCTTGGATCCGGAAACTAACGAATATTTATTAACCACAGCAGCCATGTCTATTAGCAAGGACACCGCTGAATTTGCCATTAACATGTCCAATCAGCGTTTCTGGGAAGCCCCAATGCAAACCTATATCGCCGATCTATTACTTGGCACCATAGGTCCAAGAGAAAAGGGATTCAACATGCGTTGGATCGCCGCTATGGTCGGTGATGTACATCGCGTGCTGTCTCGCGGTGGCATATTTACTTATCCTACTGACAACAGAAACCCTGAGAAACCATACAAACTACGCCTAATGTATGAAGCAAACCCTATGGCATTTTTAGTCGAGCAAGCTGGCGGAAAAGCCTCTACTGGATATGAAACTATCATGGATATCGAGCCAAGTGAAATTCACCAGCGGGTCGCCGTTATCTTAGGCTCGGCTAACGAAGTCGATGCTTGCCTTGAGTATTATGACGTCAATTACAGTGAAGAACCTGAGATATAAGATGAAAAAACCGCGACCTTATTGGTCACGGTTTTTTGATAATACGGCAAACTGTGAAGTTCTAGCAGTTTGCCTCTTGCTTAGATCAAGTGCTATAAAATCGACTTAAACTAAACCTTAAAGCAATTACTTCTTAGAATAGCTAGCCGCCTCTTCCCCTGCGAGCTTACCGAAGGTAATGATATCTGAGATGGCATTGCCTCCTAAACGGTTAGCACCATGTACACCACCGGTCACTTCACCAGCACCGTATAATCCAGGAATGACTTGCTTCTTGGCATCTAAGATTTCTGCCTTAGTATCTATCTTCACACCACCCATGGTGTGATGCACGCCCGGTGTCACTTCGATAGCATAATAGTTACCTTCGTTCAGGGCTCTAGGCAAGTTAGGACGCTCAAAATCTGTGTCTTTACCACTGGTCACTAAACTGTTGTAACGAGCTACGGTTTCAGTCAAGGCTTTGCCATTAATACTCTCTAGTTTACCTAGTTTTACTAATGAGTCAGCTGACGGCACGATACCTAAGCCAATATATTTTTCGATTTTCTTCAGAGACTTGCGCACCGAGTCATCAAAAATCAAGAAGGCTGTCTTACCAGTCTGCTTTAAGATTGCCGCAGCAGCTTTATCACGGGTAGTGATCTCGTTAACGAAACGCTTACCCTCACGATTAACCAAAATAGCACCGTTACCACGTACCGCTTCGGTCACCATCACACCACCTTTAACAGACAAGGTTGGATGAGCCTGAATGTATTGCATATCTTGCATTGCAGCGCCAGCATTAGCCGCAACATCGAGACCATCACCTGTTGCGCCAGGTTGGTTAGTCGATATAAATCCTTTAAGCTTAGGATCTAGCTTAGCCACACGATCGTTATTTTTGGCGAAACCACCTGTAGCCAAAATCACCGCGTCGGCTTTAATCCAGTAGTAGCCCTTGTACATACCTTTAACGAGCAAGCCTCTTACCTTACCGGTATCATCTTTTAGGATCTCTATGCCACGAGTATTCAATCGCATATCAATATCACGCTTAACGGCATTATCGTAGAGTACTTGAATCACATGTGCTCCTACTCCCGCACCACCAGAAGGTCGATGAGTACGATTAACCGATGCGCCGCCCATACGACCTACATCGCTCAAATCAGCACCCATTCCTGTCATCCAATCTACAGAGCTTTTAGAGCGAGAGACCAGTATTTCCACAAGAGCGGGATCGTTAATGTTACGGCCGCCTTTCATGGTGTCTTTGGTCATTAACTCAACACTATCTTCAATGCCTTTAGCTTTCTGCTGATCCGTTTCGGCGGCATTCATACCACCCGCTGCCAGCTTAGCGTTACCACCAATGACTGGTTCTTTCTCAATGAGAATAACCGATGCACCCTTGTCATGGGCCGCAATGGAGGCTGAGAAGCCCGCGCCACCAGAACCAATAACGACTATATTGACAGTATCTTGTGGCGCCATAGCCAATGCAGTTTCACGCTCAGACTTATCTTTAGCAAGCTCTGCAATACTTAGCTCATGACGTTCCCATTTACCCGAGAATGGCATGTCGAAATCGAAACTATGGCAAGAATCACAATAAACCATAGATTGTTCATGAGCACTGTGACAGGTCGTACAGCTTGTTTCCCCAGGAAAGTGAGAGTCATGGGCGTTATAGTTATCATGCTTAGTCTCTTGAGCCACCTCGTCCATCGGGCCATGACAAGATACACACTGTTCATTTTCATAGCTTAAATTATCGTTTGATAACTCACCATCATCGGTATGACAGCTTTTACACTCTTGGTTTACACCATGGAAATCGGCAAGCGTATCCGCAGCCATAATATTAGCGGTGAAACCCGCAGTGCCTAATAATGTAGCGATGCAAATTGCACTTTTTAGCTTTTTCATCACGTCTCCTTTACGATTAAACCTAGCAATCTGTGTTGCCCAGCCTAATAATTCATCTCAATTATTCCCGAAACCAACATCTGTTGAATTCAGATATCATTAACTCACTCTTTCATGTAAATTTTCTGCCATAAATTGCATGCAAACAAGCGAAAACCTTAGAGAATAAACAAAAATACAATCCGCTTCACAGAGGTATCTACACGCCATGTGAAGATGCATACATTCGGAGGCTGCTATGCAATTTCACATAGTGGATGTAGGCAGAGATCACACTTTCTTAATGGGTAAAAGTCATCTACAACAAGCCCTGAATCCGTCACCAAAGTTAACCACTAATATCTAAAATTGAGGCTGGTGCCACGGTCAAACAAAGGTTCTCATGCTAATCTCAACCAATGAAATACTTTTTCCCTATAGCGAGCCTATTCTGTTCAATATTTAGCACTGCGATAATGGCCAAGCACACAGACGAAAATATCATTTTCGGTGTCCACTCTAAGACAGCACCGTTGGAGTGGCGCAATAACGGTGTCGATCAGGGCTTTAATCTTGAGTTGATGAAACAAATCGGCCAATTGACAGATAACTCC